>JANXVR010000136.1 GCA_025351565.1 Actinomycetes bacterium | reverse complement strand
CCTGACCGTGGACCTGGGGGTTCGCATGCTCCCTTGGGCCCTTGCCCGGGCGGGCGAGGCGCTCGCGGGACTGACCGTGCAGATCGACCTGGAAGGAGCCGGCGGGGGTTCCTGGCATTGGGGGCTCGGACCCGGCGAAGTACCAGGCACAGGGGACGAGCCCGACGCCCGGATCAAGGGGCGGGCACCACAGTTCGCGCTGGTTGCGGGACGGCGGCTGGGCCCCGACGAGGTGCTAGCCGCCGGAACAGTCTCCCTCGGCGGCGACGTGGCCCTGGCGGAGCTAGTCCTGCGACACATCCAGGCCTTTCCGTAGACAGGTGCTGGCCAGGACGAGCCCCCGACCCACCGCCGCTTTCGCGCTGGGGGTGCTCCTGACCCTCGTCGCGTGTGCCGCCCCGGCGCCCGCGATCGTCCCGCCGTCACCATCGAGAGGCTCGACGGCCACCACGGCGACACCCTCGGGCTGCACCTCGAGGATCTCGGACTTCAAGCTGACGTTCGACTACGGGGCCGCGCTGGCCGAAGCGGACAGGCTGCTCATCCATCGCGCCACAGATACGGCCCGCACCTACTACGACATCGCCGTGCCGGCCTGCCCGGACCCCTCCGTGGTGACACACGTCGTGAACGGCTCGAACGGGAACATCGCGGCGTTGGCCGCCCCCACCGACAGGGGGTCCTCGACGGTATTCGTCTACGCGGGAGGCGCCTGGCCCACCCTTACTCAGCCGCAGAAGCTGCAGATCCTCCTGCACGAGTGGTACCACGTGGTGCAGTTCCCCTTCAGGACCTGCTCGCAGTACACATCGGAGTGTCCCTATCCCACGGTGCACATCCCCGGCTGGTTCGTCGAGGGAACGGCCGAGTACGAATCGGTCCGCGCCGCGGCCACGCTGGGAAGGGCTCCTTTCGCCGCCGAACGGGCCAAGCGGCTTGCCGTCGCCCGGACGTACACCTCGAAGCCGTTGCAGCGCATGATTTCTCTGACCAGCTACGAGGAGTACACCGTGGCTTTCGGCGCCGTCGACTACCTTATCTCCAAGACTGGCGAACCGGCCCTGCGGGACTTCTGGCCGCTCGTCGCGAAGACGGGGAACTTCACCAAGGCGTTCACGCAGGCCTTCGGGATATCACCCGACACCTTCTACGCCGGGTTCGCAAAGTATCGGGCGAACGGGTACCGCTAGCCGTGCGCGTCCGGGTGGTAAACCCCCGCGGCTTCCCGTTCGTACACCTCTACGAGTAGCGTGCTGCGTATGCGATCGCGAGAGCCCGAGTCCGACGGCGCCCTGATGCGGGCGTTCGTTTCGCGTGACCAGCGGGCGGCCGACGAACTGTACGGGCGGTTCGCCTCGCGCGTATACGGATTGGGGATTGTGATGCTCGGAAGCGACGCGGCGGCGCAGGACCTGGTGCAGGACACGTTCGTCAAGGTGTGGCGAACGGCCGGCTCCTTCGACGCCGGCAGGGGCAAACTGGAGACCTGGGTGCTGCTCGTGGCGCGGTCCCTGGCGATCGATTCGCTGCGGCGGCGGGTCCTGGAGTCCCGGTCGTTGGAAAAGATCGGCGAACCGCAGGACCTGGACCTGCGTCCTGGCCCCGAACAGCAGGCCACGACGGCCGACATGGCGGGGCGTGCCCGGCGAGCCATGGCCGCGCTCAGCCCTGAACAGCGGGCCGCGCTGGAACTCGCGTACTTCGGCGGACGGACCAGCGGTGAGATCGCCGAGATCGAAGGGATCCCCGTCGGTACCGCGAAGACCCGGATCCGCACCGCGCTGCTCCGGCTCCGCGAGGCGATGGGACAGGAGGTCGGCGATGACGTGTGAGGATGTCCGCGAACGGCTGCCCGATCATCTGTTGGGCACCCTGGTGTCCGCAGATGCCGATGCGGTCGCGGCGCACCTTCGCGGCTGCTCGGCGTGTCGCGCCGAGGCCGCCTCCCTGTCCGACGGCTTGGCGGCGTTCGCGAGCGCAGCCCACGATCGCGAGCCGCCCGAGGACCTCGCCGTTCGCGTGCGACGTGTCCTCCAGGCCGAGTGGTCGTCAGCTTCCTCAGCCCCGAGCCCGCGCCGCGGTCGGGCCGCCCCGTGGATGGCGGCGGCCGCGGCCGCGATCATCGCCCTCGCCGCGTCGGTGGGCTGGGGATTGTCCGAGCGGCACGCCGCGATCAGCGCCTCGGCTGAAGGCGCCAGCTACACGAACCTGCTACAGACACTGGGCGGCAAGGAGTTCCGTGCGGGGCGGCTCACACCCGCCGGGGGCGTGACCTTGGACGGAAGCGTCGTGGTGTATGACTCGCACGAAGACCAGTCCTGGGCCGCCGTGTTCGTTCGCGCGCCCGGATCCACGGGCCAGGTGACCGCGACGCTGGACGCCCTGGACGGCCGAACGATCCGGATCACACCCATCAAGCTTCAACCGGACGGAGACGGTTCCGCGTGGATCGTCACGTCGGCGGACCTGACG
>JANXVR010000053.1 GCA_025351565.1 Actinomycetes bacterium | reverse complement strand
CCCCCTTCCTAGCAGCTGTCGCAACACTGATTGGGGGCGTACTCGATAGATCAGGCTCGCGGCCATGGAAACGAGGCACATGTTGATGAGGTAGTCCGTGACGATCGCAAGCAACCCGGGCGCGATCACGCTGGCGAGAGGGTGAGAGATATTGCCGAGAGCGTGGAAAACGGCGGACGCCGCGAAGACCGCGAGGGCGACCTGACATCGATTGAAGAGCGCCCTGAGCGGCGACACACCGCGATGGAGCTCCCTCGAATCGAGGGAGCCAAGAAGGGCAACAACGGCGGCCAGCGGAGGAGTGAAGGTGATGGCTACAGCCGTGAGGAGAGGGAAGGCCAGACTCGCCTGCAAGCCGCGCCAAGCAGGCACGGGTAGAAGCTCAACCGCTGATACCAAGACGATCCAGTACAGGAGGTCGATAGAGACGCGGGGCCAATCTCGGGCCAATCCCCAGCCAACGCAAGTCAGAGTCGGCAGGACGATAGCGAGGGCGAAGACCGTGGCGGCGGTGGGCCGTCTCAAGGACATCTCCCGTGCTTGTGTTTGTGGCCGGTCAGATGGTTGCATGGATTCCTCGGATGATTGACAAGCATCATCCTCCCAACTTTGAACGTAGTGAAGTAACCAGCACCGTTCACGTAGTACAAAGGTTGTAGCCCTATCTTCGGGCTTGTCCCCCGACCGGGTGTCACCCGATAGTGGGCCCTGACCCCGAATAGGGGACCGAGTCCACGAACTTGGACCCTGAACCGCAAGGTTCCGGGTCACCACCAGAGGAGGAGGGGCGAGATGAAGGCTCTAAAGCGCATCGCGATCGCACTGGGATCACTGATGGCCGTCGTGCTGGCCGGCGGGGCCCACTGGAAGGTCTGAACAAGCTTCGTTTCAGAGATCACTGGTTCAACGGCCCGCCGGTTGTCGGCGGGCCGTTTCGATTTCGATTCTGCCTACTCCTAGCGACCAGTACCGAATCGTGGAAGGGATGCTGCAATGGTCGTCCCTTCCCCAAGCCGACTCTCCACAACTACGCGACCGCCACCGGCTTCGACGCGCTCCGCGATCAGTTGGAGGCCAAAATGCGCGCCAGCGTCCACTGCCCACGGCACGAATCCAATTCCGTCGTCGGCCACCACGAGCCGGAGGAGATCGCCCTCAGGCCAGACCCGCACCGTGACTTCACTCCCCCCTGAATGGCGGCATGAATTGCTCAGGGCCTCGCGAACCACTTGATAGGCAAGCAGCTGGGTCAATGGCGAACAATCGCATTCGTGTAGATCGAGCAAGATGCGAGTTGCCCCAGCGGCTTCTAGTTCTGATGAAAGGAGCCGAACTGTTGGGAAGAACCCACCCGGTCCTAGCGGAGATTGCCTGAGATCCCGCACTAGGTTTCGAATCGCTGTTTGTGCTGCCTCGGTTGCCTCAAGCAACGTGGGCAAATCGTCGTCCAAGTCGAGGAGCTGGCCGCGATTCAGGTCCTGACGAAGCACCTGGCCCATGAGGTGAACTTTGAACAAAGGTGGGAGCACCTCGTCGTGGAGCTCACCCGCGATCACAAGGCGCTCGTCACGGCGTTCCCTAGCCAAATCGTGAACCGCTCGTCGAAGAGCGTCGTTCTTGGCCGCCAGACGTTCACGGTAGTCCTGGACACGGTTGCTCTGCTCAAACAACCGGCGCCCCAGTATCAGAGGAAGAACGCCCAGCGTAAGTCCCCATGGACCTTCCGTCTTCACAAGCAAAGCCAACGGGAGGGAGAGCATGCCCAACGCCGCAACTGATGTGAGATGCGAAACAGGATCGTCTCCGAAGACCCGCCTCACGACGTCTTTTGCCGACACATCCCACAGCCAGCCAATGGGCATGAGCACCAGCGCGAGATTCACCAGGTCGTCAACACAGACACATAGGGCTGCCAAGGCTAAAACTCCCGGCCATGCGTCCAAACTTCCACCGAAGACGCGGAATACCAACGCCGCTGCCACAACGCTGGCGGCAACTTGGGTCCGATTGAACAGGGCACGAGGAACCGAGACTTCTCCACGAAACTCACGCACGTCGCAGGCTCCGAGAAATGCAACTAGGCCCGCCGCCCAGGGAGGCAGGACCATCGCGGCCGCGAGAGTCACCGGCAGGGACATGGAGAGATTGACGGATCGCCAAACGCTCACAGGCTTCAAGTCAGCGGCGACGGTAACGACAACGAAGGTTGCGAGCAAGGGAGCGAGAGTCCACGCCCCTTCCCATTCGGCTCCAACCCAGGCCATGAGAGGCAGGCCAACAAGGCAACTGACTATCCAGAAATAAGCCCGAAGGCGGCGCGATTCGTTCGGCCGCGCCACCTGCGCGGACACGGGTGCTTCTTCCAGTGTGACGGACATCGATCCCCTCCTAAGGCATCCGTCGTCCGTCGGGCAGCGGACCGATATTCGATTTGGATGGGTACTTCTACCGGAACAGCCCCCGGTGACGCAAGAGTGACAAACCCTGGCCCGGGTCCGCCGGCGCCACCCGGCGACTACCATCGACCCGCAACCGCCCACGGGCGGGCCATCGCGCACCCGCATGAAGGAGAAAGAACCCGTGGTCCAGGACGTTCGAGTGTGGATCGACCCGTCGTGTCCGTGGTGCTGGCAGACCGTGAACTGGCTCCTCGACCTGCGTACGGCCGGCGTGGTCGCGCTCTCCTGGTCGATCTTCAGCTTGGAGTTGAACGCCTCGCCGGACGGCGCGCCGTTCTGGGAGTCGGCGTCCCGCTACGGCGAGTCGCTGGTTGCGCTCGCGCTGGCCAGGCGCGAGGGACCGGACGCCTTCGAGCGCCTCTACATGGCGCTGGGCGAACGCCTGCACGACAACGGCTCGAAGATCTCACCGGCGCTCGTGCGCAAGGCCGCAACCGACGCGAACCTTCCCGGTATCGTCGAGCAGGCCGTCGCCATGCCCGACCTGGTCACCGAGATCACCGACGAGTTCGTGCGTTCGCGGGATGCCTCGGTGTTCGGGGTGCCGACCATCCGGATCGGCACCGACAAGGTCCTCTACGGACCGATCCTCGCAGCCCCACCGCTAGATGAGGACCGCATGGTCCTGTGGGAACAGGTCAAAGGCCTCAGCGCCCGACCAGAGTTCTTCGAACTGAAGCGCTGGCCTCGCGACCTGCGTCCGGGACAGCACGCACCCGCATGACCGGCCGGATCCTCCTCGGCACGTCCTCCTGGACCGACCCGACGCTGGTTAAGGACGGTGGGTTCTACCCCACGGGCGTCACGTCCGCGGAGGCTCGCCTGAGGTTCTACGCCACGAAGTTCCCGCTGGTCGAGGTCGACTCGACCTATTACTACCCTCCGTCGGAACGCAACTCGGTCCTGTGGATCGAACGCACCCCTTCCGACTTCACCTTCAACATCAAGGCCTACTCACTGCTCACCAACCACCCGACGCGGCCCGACTCCCTCTACGGCGACGTCAAGGCGGAGCTCGGACCCGACGTGTTGGGCAAGCGCTTCTGCTATCGCGAGCAGCTGGCGCAGCCGCTTGTCGACCAGGTGTGGCAGCGCTTCCGCGACGCGTTGATGCCGCTGCACTCGGCGGGAAAGTTGGGCGCCGTGCTGTTCCAGTTCCCACAGTGGTTCACCATCAGCCGCGCGAGCAAGTCCTATATAGAGGAGTGTGCAGCGCGCCTTCCCGACTACCGGGTGGCCGTCGAGTTCCGTCATGAGAGCTGGCTGCGCGAGGAGAACCGGGAGGAAACGCTCGATCTCCTCGGGCAGCTGAAGTTGCCGTTCGTCTGCGTGGACATGCCGCAGGGATTCGTGTCCAGCGTGCCGCCGGTGGCCGCGGCCACCGCCGACGACCTGGCGATGATCAGGTTCCACGGGCGCAACACCACGGCCTGGAACGTGAAGAGCGACACCGCCAGCGAGCGCTTCAAGTACGACTACACGGCCGAGGAGCTGCTGGGATGGGTGCCAAGGATCGAGGGGCTGGCAACGCAGGCCAGAGAGACGCACGTTCTCATGAACAACTGCTACCGAGACTTCGCTGTTCGCAACGCCCGTGAGTTGGGTGACATGCTCGCCGCCGATGGCGCCCCCGTGTTCGCTCCGGCGTCCGAGGGACTGCCCGGCATCTAAGAGACGGGGCTACGCCACGTTGAAGGTGCCGTGCATGGACGGATGCACCACGCAGATGAACGCGTACCGCCCCGGCCGGAAACCCAGGATGTGATAGGTCGCCTGGCCCTGTGCGATCACGTTGCCCTTGTATCGAAGACCCTCGGTCGGATCGGCGCACGGCGTCAAGCTCCCCGATCGAGCGGCCTGCGCGAAGCACGAGTCCCACCGATAGATGGCCACGTCGTGTGATTGCCCCGGATCGTTGTTCGTGAGGACGAGGGTCGTCGCTTTGTGGGCCGGCACCGTCATGCACGACCGGTCGAACTTCAACCCGGCGGCCACCAGCGCCTGCTGCGAGGAGGACTCGCACCCAGCCGGCGGAGGCACCGACGCCCCGGTCGGGCCGGGTGTCGAGGGGCCGCTCGAGGGCGCGGACGACCCTGAGCCTCCGCACCCTGAGAGCACCAGGCCGAGCACGCACACCCCAGGGAGCACCTTCCGCCGCATCCGCATCGCACCAGTATGGAAGACCGGAAGGCCGGGTAGGCTCGAAGGATGTTCGGCTCACACACGAAGTGGAAGATCGGCAGGATCGGGCGCGTCCCGATCTACGTTGAGCCGACCTGGGTGGTCGTGCTGCTACTCATCGCCGCCAGCCAGTACGCCAGCTTCAGTCAGGTCGATCCGAGGCATGCCTTCTGGCTGGCGATGCTGTTCGTGGGACCGTTCTTCGGGGCTGTCTTCGTGCACGAACTGGCGCACGCGTGGATGTCGAAGCGCCTGAGCATCCCCGTGCGTGGGATCACGATGATGTTCTTCGGCGGGGCAACGGAGACCCGGGCGAACTCGCGGGGTCCGGGGGCCGAGTTCCTGGTTTCGGCGGCGGGCCCGGCCAGCACCTTGGCGATGAGCGGCGCGTTCTGGCTGATCGCGCGGTCCTTGCACGGCACCGTTCACGACGTGGTGGTCCAGCTGGCCGGGCTCAACCTGCTGTTCGCGATCTTCAACACGCTGCCGGCTCTGCCGTTGGACGGCGGCAGGATGCTGACGGCGATCGTGTGGCGGATCACCGGCAGACGCAGCAGCGCGCAGCGGGTGAGCGGCTACGTGGGCACCGCCGTTGGGATCGGCGTCGGGTTGCTGGCCTACCAGCAGCTGACCACGGGCGGTGGCTACGGCCTGTTCCTGCTCATCGTCGCGTTCGCGCTCGTGGCCACCGGACGAAGCACCGAGACACGGGTTCGGGCACAGGAACAGCTGGCGAAGGGCACGGCCGCGGACGCGATGCGGGCGGCACCGACGGCCGTACCTGCCGGCATGAGCCTCCAGGACGCCTTGGAGCAGTACCTCCGCGCCGCTCCCCACGACGCGTTCCCCGTGGTCGATCAAGGGCGGGTGATCGGAACCGTGTCCGTCGCCAGCGCGCGGAAGGTGGGGAGCCGGGACCCCATGAGGCCCGTGGCCGACGGGATGGCTCCCCTGGACCTCACCCCCGTCTTCCGGGAGGACGAGTCGCTGGACATGGTGGCGGACTGGCTGAACGGACTGGAAGGTCTGGTGCTCCGGGACGGGGCGCTGGTCGGTGCGATCGGTCCGGGCGAGATCACCCATTGGTACCAACGGACCATCCTGGGCGAAGCGGGCGCCTGGGCAGAAGCGGGGGGCATCCCGCCGCGGCCGGACCGGTAAGCGGCTCCGGCCGTCGGTCCGCCGTGTCAGCGCCGGCGAGTAGCATCCCCTTCCGTGAACCCCTCGTTCAGCTCCGATCCTTTGCAGCGCGCCGTCCTCGAGCATGCGCGCGGCGGCCTGCTGGTGACCGGCTCGGCAGGAACCGGGAAGTCAGCCGCGCTCCGCGAACGTCTGGCCGCGCTCATCGACGCCGGCGCCGACCCGGAGCGCGTAGCGCTGGTCGTGGGTTCCCGCCGTGCCCGAGACCAGGCCGTGACGCTCCTGCTGGAACGGCTTCAGGGCTCCCTGCCCACGCTCCACGTCTTCACCATCCACGGGCTGGCGTTCCATGTGCTGGCCGAACGGTTCCCCAAGCTCGGGTACGCGGAACCACCGACGGTGCTGTCGGCCGCGGATCAGTTCGCGCGGGTTCGTGAGCTCCTGGCGAACCAGGATCCGGCCGCCTGGCCTGCCTACGGACACCTCCTGGAAACGCGGGCGTTCGCTGATGAGGTCCGTCAGTTCCTCTCGCGGGCGCAGGAGTCGCTGCGGACCCCGGAGGACATCCGGGAGCGCGCCGGCGCCGCAGGGCTCACAGGCTGGGTCGAACTCGCCCGTTTCTACCGCGAATACCAGGAGGTCCTGGACGGCCTCAACGTGGTGGACTTCGCGGGTCTGGTCCAACGGGCCGCGCGGGTGGCGGGCGAAGGACCCTCTCTGTTCGACCACCTGATGATCGACGACTACCAGGACGTGGCGCTGGCCGCGGAAGCGTTGGTCGCAGGACTCGGTGCAGGCAGCGCCGTGGCTGCGGGCGATCCCGACGCACACGTGTTCTCGTTCCAGGGCTCCAGCGACGTGCCGCTCCGGCGATTCGTCCAGACGTTCCCGAGGGCCTCGGAGGTCACGCTGGTGACCAACCATCGAACAGGAGGCGAACCCGTAACGCCCCGGGCTTGGCACGCCGCGCACACCTCCGAGGAGCACACGGCCATCGCGCGCGAACTCCGGCGCCTGCACGTGGAGGAGGACGTGGCGTGGGGGTCGCTGGCGGTGGTGGTTCGCCGGCAGGGCGCGCACCTGGGAGGCCTACTCCGCGCGCTCGACGACGCGCGGATCCCGCGCGTCGTCCCCGAGCGCGGGCTCTCGCTCGGCGCCGAGCCTGCGACCTTCCCGTATGTGTTGGCGCTGCGATGGATCCGCGCAACAGATGAGAGCGAACGCGCGGACCTCATGGGAGCGGTGCTCACCTCGGACCTGGTCGGACTTTCGCCGGCGGTTGCGCGCGGCCTGATGCGGGTGGCGCAGGCCAACACCGGCAGCGCCGCCGCCGCGCTAGAACAGACGGAAGGACTGACTGCCGAGGAGGCCACCAGCATCCGGGAGGTCGGCGCGGTCCTGGCCGCCGCAGCGGCCGTCGCCGACCGATCCGTGTTGGACGCGTTCGCGATCTTGTGGCGCGACCTGCCATCGTCCCGCCGGTTGGTCACGCGCGCCGAGCACGACGAGGACACGCGGCGCGACCTGGATGCCGTGGTGTCGTTCGCGTCGGCCGTCGCGGACGCCGGGGAGGGCGCCGACCCCAGCACCTCGGCGTTCCTCGCCGCTCTCGAGACCGGGGAACACGGTCCCGGCAGCAGCGCCTGGGACCGCATCCGTCTGGGCGCCGTTCAGGTGCTCACCGCGCACGGCGCCGTCGGCCAGGAGTTCGATTCGGTGCTGGTTGCGGGTGCGGTCGAAGGGAACTTCCCGAGCCTCTCGCGTCCCGAGCCTATGTTCGACCTGGCTGCGCTGGATCGGCCCATCAGCCAGGCCGACCGCAACCGAGCGCGCCTGGAGGACGAGCGCCGCCTCTTCCGGATGGTCCTGGGGCGTGCCCGCCGGCACGTGGTGCTCCTTGCGAGCGACCCCCACGCGGAACGCGAACCCGCCGCCCGCTCGCGGTTCGTCGAGGAGTTGAAGACCGCCTGGGTTCCGGCGCCCCAGGGGCCGTTCCACGACCCGGTTTCGGTCCGCGAGGCAGCGGCCCTCTGGCGGCGGACCCTCGCAGATCCCGCCGGCGGAGCGCCCGAACGGCTCTCGGCGATGGAGGGCCTGGTGGCTCTCGGCGTGAACCCGTCCCGATGGTGGTTCCAGCGCGAGTGGTCCGAGACGGGCCGGCCGCTCCACCAGACCTTCCATCTCAGCTTCTCCAAGCTGAGCACCCTGGAGAACTGCGAACTCCAGCACGTCCTTCGTAACGAACTCGGACTCGGCCGCCCCGGCGGCTACCACGCGTGGGTCGGCAAGACCGTTCACAAGCTCATCGAAGAGGCCGCGAAGGGCGAGCTGGAGAAGTCGCCCCAGGCCATGACGGCCGCGCTGGATACGCGGTGGCGCCACCAGGAGTTCCCCTCCAGGGCCGTCAGCGAGGCGTTCCGCTATGTCGCGAAAACGAAGATGCTTCGCAACTGGTTCGACAGCTACGCGGAGACGCCGGCGACGGCCATCGAGCAGTACTTCGAGTTCGACTACGACGGGGTGACGGTCATCGGGTACATCGACCGGATCGGACCTGCCGTGGGCGGGAGCGCCATCACCGACTTCAAGAGCGGCAACGCGGGCCGTGCTCCCAAGGCGGAGGACAGCCTCCAGCTGGGGATCTACTACCTGGCCGTCCAAGAGGCCGAAGAACTGCAGCAGTACCGGCCCGTGAAGATGGTCGAGCTCTCCTACCTCAAGGGCAACTGGCGCGACGGACGCATCGAACACCGGAAGTGGGTCATCAGCGAGGGTCAGGAGGAGGCCTACGCGGAGCGGATGCGCGAGCGGCTCAGCGGTCTCATCGCGCGGATGCAAGAGCTGAACCGAACCGGCGTCTACTCACCCAACCCGTACGCCGACTGTCACTTCTGCGAATACCGGACGCTCTGCCCGCTGTTCCCTGAAGGCAGCCAGCTGTTTCCGGTGGATCAGGTGGTGGCGCAATGACCATGCGACCCGATGTTCCGGCCGAGATCCTGACCGCCATGGGCCGTGTCCGGGAGGTCACCGACGAACAGTGGGACGCCATCAGCATGCCCCTTGAGCCCTACGTCCTCATCGCGGGCGCCGGGTCGGGTAAGACCAGCGTCATGGCGGCGCGCGTGGTCTACCTGGCGCTCGCGGCCATCGGTCGGATCTCGCCCGAAGGCGGCGCTGCCGCCAACCCCGGCGTGCGTCCGGGGAACGTGCTCTGCCTGACCTTCACGAACAAGGCCACGGAGAACCTGCGGGCCAAGGTTCGCCATGCCCTGGTGGCGGTCGATCTCCCGGAGGGCGAGGAACCCGAGATCTTGAACTACCACGGGTTCGCCGCCCAGATCCTGGAGCGGTACGGCACGCTGGCCGGCATCGAACCCGGGCGACGCGTGCTGTCCCCCGCCCAGCGGAGCGATCTGTGCGGCCAGGTCCTCGAGGAGATGACGGACTTCCA
This sequence comes from Actinomycetes bacterium, assembly GCA_025351565.1. GTDB lineage: Bacteria > Actinomycetota > UBA4738 > UBA4738 > HRBIN12 > JANXVR01. The sequence continues at coordinate 8,971 of JANXVR010000053.1, read as the reverse complement.
GCATGTGAAGGTGGAATGGCAGCCCTCGGTGGTGTCGAAGATCCTGGATCTGGACGATCAAGCCCAGAACCACCTGGTCTCTCCGCAGCAGATCATCGACTTCAACATCGCGAGGCTGGAGGCGCTGAAGGACCACCGATCCGATCGCGCGTACCGCTCCAGCCTGGAGCGGATCGAACTGGCCCAGGCCGGGGCCATCTACCGGCGCCTGAAGCTCGAGAAGGGCGTCATCGACTACGGCGACCAGATCGAGCAGGCGCTCGCGGTCGTGCGCGCTCACCCTGAGGTCGCGCGCGACTACCGTGCCCGCTTCGAGGCCGTCCTGCTGGACGAGTACCAAGACACGAACGTTGCCCAAGCCCTGCTGATGTGGGAGGTCTTCGGCAACGGTCACCCGGTCACAGCCGTCGGCGACCCGGATCAGAACATCTACGCCTGGCGAGGCGCCTCCCTGTTCAACCTCTTCGAGTTCCCGCGGCAGTTCGCGCGGTCCGACGGCGTGGCAGCGCGGCGCCTGCCTCTCTACACGAACTTCCGCAGCGGGTCCAAGATCCTGGCGGCGGCCGACACCATCATCGGTTCGCTCCCCGCCGGCCAACGGCCCGACCCTGGCAAGCGCCTCGTGGCCTGGGACGCCAACGGCCCGGGTGAGGTGCACGTGGTGGCGCACCTGGATGAGCACACCGAGGCCGGCTGGATCGCCGACCGCATCCTGGACCTGCACGAAGGCGGCGCCGACTGGTCCGACGTGGCGGTCCTATGCAGGACATCCAGGTTCTTCGAGAGCGTGCAGCGGGCGTTCGGCGAGCGGGATATCCCGGTGGAGATCGTGAACCTCGCCGGGCTGCTGAAACTCCCCGAGATCATCGAGGTGCTGGCATACGCGAGGTCCGTCTTCGATCCGATGGCATCGGTGGCACTGGCGCGCGTCCTCCTAGGACCTCGCTACCGCGTCGGCTACAAAGACCTGGCGCTGGTCGCCGCCGTCGCCAAGACGGAAACGCGGCGCCTCATCAACGAAGACGAGGAAGAGGGCGAATCCAACCCGTTCCTGTTCGCCGAAGCCCTGGAACGCCTGGACCAGGTCGAGGGCTTGTCGGATGAGGGGCGCGCGCGCCTCCAGGAGTTCCGCGACGAACTCCACGAACTTCGCGCCGAAGCTCGCCGTCCCGTCGGCGAGTTCCTGAGCGAGGTCATCCGCCGCACCGGGCTCCTGACCGAGTTGGACGCCGACCTGGATCAGCGGTCGGCCGCGTCGCGGCGCCGGAACCTTGCTGCCTTCATCGATCAGGTCCACGCGTTCGAGCCGGTTGAGGGCGACCTCACGCTCGCCGCGTTCCTGGACTACGTGGACTCCGTCGAGCGGCTGGAGAAGGAGGAATGGGCGCCGGTTCAGCTCTCCGACGATGACGCCGTCAAGGTCATGACCATCCACGTGGCCAAAGGGCTGGAGTTCGACCATGTGTTCGTGCCGGGGGTGGCGAACGGGCGGATGCCGTCCAAGCGGATCCAGCAGAACCCGGCCGAACGCGGCAAATCGCTCGACTTCGAGCTGCGCGGGGACGCGGCCATCCTTCCGCGGTTCGATGGGGTGCTCAGTCACTTCAAGGACGCGCTGCAGAAGCAGGAGATCATCGAGGAACGCCGGACGATGTACGTCGCCCTCACTCGCGCTCGGAAGTCTCTGTGGGTGAGCGCGTCGGAGTGGTACGGCGAGAACATCGATGCGCGCGGCCCCAGCGAGTTCTTCCACGAGCTGGCGGACTGGGGCGAGGCGGCCGGCGCCCAGGTGATCAGGCCCGACGGGGTCGTGGGGGACCAGAACCCGCTGCTCGGCTTCCGGTTGGGATCGGTCCGGCCCTGGCCCGAGCCGGCGCGGCCCGCCGAGACCGACGACCTGTTCGTGGACGGGTGGCGGCGCGCGGCGCTGGACGCGGCAGCCGGCGGCGGGGTGCAGCCGGAGTTGCTGGAGACACTCGCGCCCGCCGACCGCGAACGGTTCGGCGCGTTGGCGGCCGACACCCGCTCCCTTGCGCGCCACCTGGTCCATCGCGAAGCGGCCGACCGGGCCGGGGTCGTTGGTTCGCCCACGAAGGTGAGCGTGGGCGGCGTGGTCGACTTCGCTCACTGCCCGAAGCGCTTCTATTGGACAACCGTCCGTCCGCTCCCCAGGTTCAGCGGCCCGGCCGCGCGGCGAGGGACCGAGGTCCATCGCTGGATCGAACGCCGGGGCGCGGGTCAGACCTCGCTCCTGGAGGCAGAGGCTGCGCCCGACCTGACCTCCGAGGAGCTTTCCGGCGAACCCGGGATCGTGACGCGGCTGCAGGAGGCGTTCCTCGCCTCTCGGTTCGCGGACCGGACGCCGCTGTTCGCCGAACGGCCGTTCCTGCTCCGTCTGGAGGGATTCACGGTGAGCGGACGCATCGACGCGATCTACGGCGACGATCTGGATTCGCCGTGGGAGGTCGTGGACTGGAAGACCGGACGTAAGCCCGGGCAGGACGACGGGGTCGCGGGACTGCAGTTGGACCTCTACGGCCTGGCGTGCGTGGAGATCTGGCGCAAGCGGCCCGAAGACGTCGCCCTCACCTACCTCTACCTGGCGGGACCGGACGAAGTGAGTCACCCCATGAGCGATCCCGCGCAGGTGCGGGCGCGCGTGCTGGAGCGCCTCCGCGCGATCGAGGCCGGCGCGTTCGATCCCACGCCGGGACCTCAATGCCGGTACTGCGACTTCCGGTCCTTCTGCGACGCCGGAAAGGCCTGGCTCAGCGCCGGGGCAGCTGAGGGAGCGCGCTAGGAGCTGCGCGAATCCAAGCGTTCGATCGTGTCGGTGAAGGTCCGATACCCGGCCGCGGGGTCGAACCCACCAGCGTGGACGCCGGGAACCAGCCTGGCCGCCAGCCCGGTTTCTGTCGGAGCTCGAACCTGCGCCACCGCGCGGAACCATTCCAGGTCGCCGGGTTGCAGGACCACCGGCCCTTCAGTGCCGAGGCGCCGATACGACGAATCGTTCGCGACGATGACCGACGTAGGCCGGAACACCATGGTCAGCGCGGCGCGCAACTCCGGGTCCTCGCAGGTCACAACCGCGGTTCCGCCGCGCCATTCGGCCGTGGCGACCACGACCTGCGCCGCCGCCACAACCGCATCGGACTCGGCGTCCTCGGGAGCCGGCCGGTAGAACTCGACCTTCATTTGCCGGCGTCCTTGCGAACCGAGCGCAAGCGCTTGGCCAGCGTGCGGAGCATGGCCATGGATAGGACCGGGTCGTCGCGCAGCAGCCGTTCGAACCCCTTGCGCCCGATGGACGTCACGATCATGGGCGTCTCGCTGATCACGGACGCGGAGCGCGGCTCGCCGTCCAACAGGCTGATCTCGCCGAAGTGGTCGCCCGGAAGGATGCGATTCACTGTGCGCTTCTTGACGACCACCTTGGCCTGGCCGGACAGGACCACGAAGAAGCTATCGCCGGGGTCGCCCTCCTTCACGATGGTGGCGCCCTCCATGTAGTGGTCCACGGTGGCGAGCGCCGCGATCTGTTTGAGGTGTCGCTTGGACAGGCCCTCGAAGAGCGGAACGGAGGCCAGGACCATATCGAGCTTGTGCTTAACCACGGAGAACCTCCCTCGTCGGTTCGCCCGCACAATCTAGCTGGCCGGACCGACGGGCGCACGGCCGCCGTGTCGGTGGCAGCCGCTAGGCTTCGGCCGGAACGTCACAAGGAGTGGGCGATGGCATCGCATCTGCCGTATCAACCACTCCCCCTCGAAGTCCCTGCCGGGCACATCCTGATCAGGCAGGACGAGACCGCCCACGCCCTGTGGGAGGTCGTGTCCGGCGCCTTCACCGAACGGGTCCGCGATGCCGAAGGCCGGTCGCTGGTCCTGGATGTCGCGGGGCCGGGCCAGGTCACCGGTGGCCTTCCCGGACGGCCGGCGCGGTGGGAGGTCCAGGCGCTTCGCGCCGGATCGGTCCGCGCCTGGACCGGGCCCATGGAGCCGGCCGCCTGTCGATGGGCGGAGCGTTCCGGCGAGATCGCGTTCCAGCTGGCGTGGCTCGACGTCACCGGCCGCCTCGAACGCCGGCTGGAAGACCTGGCCGAGCGGTTCGGCGTTCCGGTTCCCGGCGGTGTGCGGATCGCGCTGCCGCTCACCCACGAGGAACTGGCATCCCTGGTGGGGGCCACGCGCGAGTCGGTGAGCCGCGCGATGTCTTCGCTGCGCGCGGCTGGGCGCGTTCGCGCGAACGGTCGCGGGCGGATCGTGCTCGCCTCACCTCTTCACCTGGTCCGTGGCCCGGACGTGTGACCCGCCGCTACAGCAGCATCTCGAACAAGATCATGTCGTGAGCCTGCACACCGTCTTCGATCACGGGCTCCGGGTAGGCGTCGAAGAACCCCTCCAGCCGACCCGAGTCGCGGAACCCGCACGCCCGGTAGAACGCGATGGTCCCTGCACTCGAATCGGCAGTGCCCACCACGAGTCTGGGCGCTCCGCGTGAGCGTGCCTCGGTCGCGATCGCCCCGATGGCCGCGCGGCCCAGGCCACGGCCGCGGTGCTCAGCGCGCAAGGCGATGTTCTTGATCTCGAGCGCGTCGGGTTCGGTGGGTGTCAAGAGGACCGCACCCACCGCCTCGGCGGCGGCCGGACCGCCCAAGTCCGCCGTGAGCTCGAACAGCTCACCGGCTTCGAGGTAGCCGCGCACCATGGGCTCGGACTCGTCGGCCTCAAGCAGCAGCGGGATGAACGCGCCTCGGTCGCCGTCGACGCGGCGGAGCGTGATCAGCGGATCAGGCATCGGCGGCCGCGCCCGTCTCGCCCTCCTGCAAGATGATGAGGCTGCAGATCGAACAGTAGCGAGCCCGGCCCTTGACGGGTTTCCCGCAACGAGCGCATTCCCGCGGCACGGCGACCGACCAGGCGGCTCCATCGGCCTTGCCGTCCCGAGCCGCCGATCCCTCGCCCTCGAGCTTGAGCAAGTGCGCCAAGACGGAGCGGGCGGCCAGCGGCAGGACCTCGGCCGGGTACCCGGCGTAGATCTCCTGGACCATGTCGTCGATGCTGCGCGGACCGGAGCCCAGGGCGGCCAGCACCTGGCGTTCGCGTTCGGCCCGGTGCTCCACGTACTCCCGAAGCTTGTCCTGGGCTCTGAACACCACCGGACCGTGGCCCGGATAGATGGTTCGGGGCGCCAGCTCCTGCATCAGCTTCAGCGAGCGCAGGTACTGCGTCAGATCGCCGTCCGGCGGATCGATGAACGAGGTGCCGCGCCCCACCACCGCGTCGCCTGTGAACAGCGCGCCCTCCCCGGACTCGTGGAACACCACATGGTCGCTGGAGTGGCCCGGCGTGTGGACGGCGGTCAGCGAGAACCCGCCACCGTCGAAGGCCTGATGATCGCGGATGCGCTCGGCGCCCTTCAGCCGCCAGGCATGGAGCGGCGCGCCGGCCAGCTGCGCCAGCGCTGCGGCGCCGGGCGCGTGATCGGGGTGATCGTGGGTCACCAACACGAACGCCACGCGGCCGGCAACCCGCGCCAGCTCTTCCAGGTGCGACGGGATCTCGGGACCGGGGTCGATGACGATCGAGGGGTCGGCGCCCACCACCCACGTGTTCGTCCCGTCCAACGTGTACATGTCGGCGTTGGGGGCCAGCACTCGGGTGATGCGAAGCATGCGGTGGAGCCTTTCGGTCAGTCGTCGTAGAAGGTCGAACGGTGAAGGTACTCCAGCTCGTGGTCATCGGGCTCGCGGGTGTCCAGCCGAAGCGCCAGCAGATCGGCGACGCCGGCACAGGACTCTAGAACGGCGACCGTGACATAGGTCGGCCAATAGAGCTTGCGTTCCTGTGACCGCCACTGCGACATCAGATCGGCCGGCGTGGTCCACCATGCGGCCGCGGTCTCGGTGCCGTCGGGAGTCGGATCAACGCCCAGTGGCGCGGCCGCCGCGATGTAGCGCGCGTCGAACCGGACGGGTACATCCTCGGGCGCCACCCAATGCGCAACCTCGGGCAGCATCTCGGCGGCGGGCGGATCTTGATGGATCGCGTCAAGGGTCGCGGTAGCCAGCACCCCCGACCCCGTAGCGGCGATCCCCGCCTCCTCGAACAGTTCTCGAACGGCCCCCGCGCGGAACGCGTGATCCTCGCCTCCGAACCAACGCCGGGCCAGCTCCGCGTCCTCCGCGTCGACCGCTCCGCCCGGGAACACGACGTAGGACGGGAGGAAACGACTGGCGGCGCTCCGTTCCAATACGAGCACTTCCAGGCCGCCGGGTGTGTCCCGCCCGACGATCACGGAGGCGGCAAACCTCATCTCCTGGGCCATGCGGGCGATTCTCCCAGGTCACCGCACTGTGCCGTCCCCGATACTGCCCGCATGGAGGAACAGCCTCGCGAGGCCATCGCCGCCGCGATCCGAGCCGACGGCCCCATCGGGTTCGACCGGTTCATGGAGCTGGCGCTCTACGGACCCGGCGGGTTCTACGTGGACCCGCCCGTCGGTGTGGGCGAAGGGCGCGCGTTCGCGACCAGCCCTCATGTGCATCCGGTGTTCGGTCAGTTGGTGGCGGCAGGGATCATGGAGCTGTGGGACGGGCTGGGCCGGCCGGAGCCGTTCCGGCTGACCGAGGCGGGAGCGGGCGACGGGACACTGGCTCGGCAGTTGCTCGAGGCGCTCACGGACGTGCCGCTCACCTACACCGCCGTCGAACGCAGCCCTGGGGCGCGCGCGGCCCTCGCGCAGATCACCGGCGTGATCGTGGCCGAGCAGGCTCCACCCCACGCACACCTGGTGCTTGCCCACGAACTCCTGGACAACCTGCCGTTCCGAAGGATCCGCATGACGGAGGGCGGACCACGCGAGATCCGCATCGGGCTTGACGGCGACCGGTTCGTCGAGGTTCTGGCGGGCGCGTCCGAGGACGCGGGTGCGCGCGCACACGAGGAACCCGGGGAGGAGGCCGTCGCTCCCGTGGGCGCGTTCGCGTTCATCGATCAGATCGCCGCCGGGTTGGCGGGCGGCGACGCGGGCGGCGAGGCGGACCGTGGCTACGCGCTGCTCATCGACTACGGCGCCGAAGGTCATACGGGCGGGCCCGTCCACGGCTACGCCGGGCACCGGCTGGTCGAGGACGTCCTGACCGATCCGGGAGCCTCCGACATCACGTCCGGCGTGGACTTCGCCCGGCTCGCGGCACACGCCCGGGCCGTGGGACTGACGGCGACCCCCAGCCGGACGCAGCGCCACACGTTGACCGCGCTCGGCTTCGAGCGGTGGACCCACGAGGAACTCGAACGGCAAGCGGCTCTGCTGGACGAGCGTCGGGGCGTGGAGGCCGTGCGTACCTGGAGCGGACGACAGAGAGCCGCCTTCCTGGTGGACCCCGCGGGCCTGGGCCGGATGCGATGGATGCTGTTGGCCTCTCCCGGAATCCCGGTGCCGGCGTGGATGGCGGACGGCCCGGCTTGACCTCCGGCTGCCCCCGGGCCTAGCGTCCGCCGCATGACACGAACCCGCCTCCCGATCCTCCTTTCCTTGATGGTGCTGCTCACAACGGCATGGTCCCCGAGGTCGCCCCACGCATCCCACTCGGTCTCTGCGCCCCCCTGGAGCGGGAACCTGACCGCACGAGCTACGCCCGGGTGGACCACCGAGAAGGTCTGGAGCCGTTCGAACGACGACTGGGAGCCGGCCATCGCGGCCGACCCAACCAGCCCGTACGTCTACACCTTCACCACGCGCTACGGCGGTGCGCGCGCGTGCGACACTTGCCCGAAGACGGCCATCGTCATGCGGGCTTCCCCGGACGGCGGCGCCACATGGGGGCCGGACCGGTTCGTGTGCGCCTGTCCGGGGGGCCACGGTCAGTACGACCCGATCGCCGAGGTGGACGGCAACGGCACCCTCCACGCGGTCTGGCTCAACGGGTTCAACCCCGGCGCGACCTACTCCAGCTCGACGGATCACGGCCTCACGTGGTCGACGCCGGTGAGTGTGCCGTCGGCATGGTCGGACAAACCCGTGCTCGCTGTGTCCGCCGCCGGGCACGACGTCTACATCGCGTTCAACGGACCCACCCAGGGAGACAGCTACGTGGCCGTGTCCCATGACGGTGGCGCCACCTTCACCACGGCGACCGCGGTGACGTCGGCCCGCTACTACTTCGCCGGGGGCGCGTGGACGTCGGCCGACGGGCAGCACGTGGCATTCGCCGAGAGCGACTACAACCGGCACTACACGGCGGGGATCCACATCAAGGCGATCGTGAGCAACGACGCCGGGGCGACGTGGACGGCCGTGCGCGTGGCCAAGGGTTTCCAGCAGCCCGATTGCACCTCGAAGGGCTGCTACGACGGGTTCTACGGACCGACGCCGACGCTGGCCGGAGATGCGAATGGCAACCTGGTCATGGCGTACTCGGTGAACACGAAGCCTCGCGCGCCGGAGCGGCTGATGATCGCCCGCTCCAGCGACTTCGGTGTGACCTGGCAGGGCCGTGAGACGCTCTCGCCCGCCCACGGCCCGGCGGATGCGCTGTTCCCCGCGATGGCGGCGACGGGGCAGGGCGACTTCCGCCTCTGGTGGATGGACACGCGAACCGGCCGGTGGAACGTGTGGTACCGGGCCTCCATCGACGGCGGGCTGACGTGGTCCCGCGATGTCCGCCTCTCGAACGCCGCCGGCGGGGCCCCGTACAAGACGGGGCGCGGGTTCGGCGAGGCGTACGGCGACTACGGCGAGATGGCCATCACGAACAGCGGCAAGACCGTCGCCATCTGGGTAGAGGGACCGAGCTACCACGGCCCCGGAGGGTCGTGGTTCGTCAGGCAGACGTGAGGCGGGCAAGCGTGGCTGCCCGCAGGTCCGCGCTCTGTGCTTGCACCAGGTAGAAGGTGGCCTCGCGCGAGAGTCGCTGCGCCGGGTGCGACAACGACATGGCACCGCCGCCGCTCGCCGCGACCAGCGC
>JANXVR010000024.1 GCA_025351565.1 Actinomycetes bacterium | reverse complement strand
TGCAGCTCCGCGGGGTCGCTCAGCCGTAGCCACCAACGCCGGGCAGATGAAGTCCGGCGCCCCCAGCCGGGGGGAACGGACCGCGAAGTACAACCAGCTGCTCCGGATCGAGGAAGAGCTGGGCGAGAATGCCGCCTACATGGGCCGGGGACTGATGTCCGGCGCACCGCCGGGAGCTTCGGGATGAGCACGCGGGCGGCGGCCCATTCCCCAACCGCTGCCCGGAAGCAGAGCCCCGGCGCCCGGACGGACGCCCCGGTTCGCCGCACCCGGATGAGCGGCAGGGCAGCGATCCTGCTGATCGTGGTGTTCGCGGTGCTGGCGCTGGCCATCACTCCGTTCCGCGCCTACATGGCACAACAAACGCAGATCGCGGACCTGCAACACCAGACCTCGGTGCTCGTGCACGACAACCAGGTGCTGCAGGCGCAGGTGACCCGGCTGAGCGACCCCGCGGAGCTGCAACGGATCGCGCGCGAATGCCTGGGGATGGTCATGCCGGGGGAGACCGCGTTCATGACCGTTCCCAAGCGCGGCACGCTGATCCCGCCGAAGTGCTGACCTGATCTCCGCGAGCTGCCACGGGAACACAACACGACGGTCGCGTCGCTGCAACGCGCGTGTGCCACCATCGGTTCGTACCCGACATGGAGGTGAACGATGAGGGGCACCACCCGAAGGACACTCGCGCTCTTCCTTCCGTCGGCGGTGGTCCTTACCGCGCTCGCCGGTCTGGTGTACGTCTCTGTGCAGCAGGACCAGCGAAGCCTCGCGAACGATCCGCAACTGCAGATGGCCGAGGACGCCACGGCTCGCCTGAGCAGCGGAGCGCAGCCGCAGGCCGTGGCCGCCGGGTTGAAGGTCGACCTGGCAACGAGCTTGGCGCCCTTCGTCACCGTGGTTGGGCCGGGGAACGATGTGCTTGCCTCCACTGCAACGCTGAACGGCACGACGCCGCTCCCGCCGGTCGGGGTTCTCGACGCCGCCCGGGCCAGCGGCAACGACACCGTGACCTGGCAGCCCGCCTCGAACGTTCGGCAAGCGATCGTGGTCGTACCGTTCGATGCGTCGGGCGGCAAGGGTGTGGTTGTGGTCGGGCGTTCGCTCCGCGCGGTCGAACAGCGCGAGACCGTGACCATGCTCGCCAGCGGCGCCGCGTGGGTGGCCACCTTGATCGCGCTGCTGGTCGCGTGCAGGATCGCGGCCGGCCTTTGGGGCGGCGTACCCGAGCCTGAGGCTTCGGCGGATAACACGCCTTCGGTTCGCGCCGCGTAGCGGCGCGAACAACGGGTGTACGCTCGCCGCGTGTCTCGTGGCCGAGCCCTTCTGCTTCTCGTCGTCCTCATGTTGCTTGTATGCGTGCCCATCGCAGGGCTGCCAACGGGACTACATCGGAAGCTCGGGTCGTCGCGGACCGGCCGCGTTCGTTTGCTGTCGTCGTCGGCCGGAGATCACCGGGGACTCGTTCGGAACGTGGTGCGGTTCTCCGGTACGGCGGCGGGTGTCGCCGCTGCCCCGGACGGGTCGGTGTTCGCTGCGCATGCCACCCATCCGAATTCTGGGCCGCTCGTCGTGATCCACTTCATCCCGGGGGTGGGTCCGGTGGCCAGGAGCCACCCGCTCCGAGGAGGAAGGACGACGTACGGGCAAGGACGGATCGCGGAAGCCGGCAACGCCGTGTGGGTGCTAGGGCGACAAGGGCAGGGAGGTGTCGGACTTATCCGCCGGCTGGACTTCCGTTCGCTTCGGTCCGTCGGCGGAGTCCGGGTCCCGGGCCGGCCCGGAGCTATCGTCGCAACTTCCGCGGGTGTGTGGGTCGCGGCCGGCGACACGTTGTTCCGGCTCGACATGTGGAGCGGTGCTCGAATACTGAGTACGCAGCTTCCGGGGACCATCACGCACTTAGCCGCAAGCCCCGACGGGAACCTTCTCTACGCGAGCGGACCGATCCTTGCCCATGACAGCGTGCCGATCCTGGAACTTTCGGCGTGGAGCGGCGAGATCCTTCATCGCGCGTCCTTATGCTGCGCCGACCTCAATGGGGTTTCCAGTTTCGCCGCAACCCCGGGAGGCGTGTTCGCGACCTTCCCAACGGGCATGATGGCGGGTGTCGAGTTCTTCAGTCCCGGCGATCTTGCTGGACGCCCTAGCCCGCGAGGAGCGGGGGGATCGAACGGCCTCCAAGTGGCCGTGGGTGGCGGGATCGTCTGGCTCCTCGACAGCCAGCGCGTGACCTGCTTCGGGCCCCGCACCGGACGCAGGGGGCTGTTACGGACGACACAGACCCTTCCCAGGCCGCCGTTCGTGACGGTGCCGTCGGGAATCTATGCGGATACGTACAGGGGTCTGGCCAGGGTCATCGCCCCGGCCTGCCGATAGCCGCGTTGACGGGCGGGAACGATTCCCGCACACTGGCCGCCTGCCCCGGGATAGACCTGTGGCCTGCAGGGAAGGAGACCCGAAGATCGCTGAGATCGAAGTTGGGGCGGTGATCGATGGCACCGTCGAACGCATCACTCCGTACGGCGCATTCCTCAAGCTCGAGGACGGACGCCTCGGACTCGTCCACATCTCCGAGATCGACCGGAACTACGTTAAGGACGTGCACGACCATCTCCGCGAAGGAGACGTGGTGCAGGCGAAGTGTCTGGCCATCAAGGAGGACGGGAAGATCGATCTTTCGATCAAGGCGCTTCAGGACCCTCCGCCGCAGACGCGGCGACGCGGCTCGGACCCCGAGTTCGAGCAGATGCTGAAGAAGTTCATGCGCTCGAGCGAGGAACGGCTCGTGGACTACAAGCGGGCTGTGGAGCACAAGCGCAAGTAGTGAGTCACCCTTCGGGGGCGCTTAGCTCGTAGGTGTGCTCTTCGCACTCTTCGCCTTTGAACACTGCTTCGGTGGTTTCGGTGCGCCGGAAGTTGAGGTGCTCCAGGAGGCGGATGGACGACTCGTTGCGCGTGTCGGTGATGGCTCGGATGGCGGCGGCGGCCAGCGTGGTGAAGGCGTAGGAGATGACGGCGGCGGCCATCTCGGCGGCGTAGCCCTGGTGGTGGTGGGCAGGGGCGACCGTGACGCCAAGCTCGAAGAGGCTGGGGTCGTTGGCATCGGTGCGCAGGCCCACGTCACCGACCAGGTGGCCGGTGGTCGCCGAGACTGCGGCGAACTGGAACCACGCGCCCGGTGTGCCGGGGGAGGCGCGGGAGACGGACTCCACGAAGGCCTCGGCCTCCTCCAGCGAGTAGGCCGGGTCCCAGCTCTGGTAGCGGGCGACCTCCGGATCGGCGCGGTAGGCCCGGAACTCCCGGGTGTCGGACGGCCGGAACCGTCGGAGGATCAAGCGCGGGGTCCGCAGCTCCAGGAATGGGTGGTCGGCCATCGCGCTTCAGTATGAAGCGGTTTGGGAACATCTTGTCGTGGAGGAGCCGGGGAAGCTGGGAGGGGTGGCGCAGCGCGAGCTTCGGGCGGCCGACCTGGAGGCGGTACGCGAGCAGATCGGTCGCGATCCCACTACTGCCTTCACGGTTGTTGCGCGTTGCAGTGGAGGCCATCCGCTGGTCATCCGCAACGCGCCCATCGACGCGAACGGCGAGCCGTTCCCGACCACGTTCTGGCTCACCTGCCCCGATGCGGTGAAAGCCATAGCTCGAGTCGAGTCGGAGGGGTGGATCGCCAAGCTCAACGACCGCGTGCACGAGGACGAGGCCTTCGACGAGGCGCTTGAGGCCGCACACCGTGCCTACGCCGACGAACGCGCCGAGGAGTGGGATGCCGCCCGCTCATGGGGCGGCGTGGCGGGCACGCGGACCGGCGTGAAGTGCCTGCACGCTCACTATGCCTACCGGCTGGCCGGCGGCGATGATCCGGTTGGCGCCTGGGTCGCGGAGCGCATCGAACCGATCCACCCCGGCCAGCGCCCTGGCAGGGTGGCCGCAGTCGACCAGGGAACGAACTCCTCCCGCCTCCTGATCGTCGAGCCGGGCGCGGGTCCCGACGATCCACCGACCGAGCTGGCCCGCGACATGGTCATCACACGGTTGGGCCAGGGCGTCGACCGCACCGGAGCACTGGACGCTGAAGCTCTTGCGCGTACGGCGCTGGTGCTCGGCCGCTACGGCCGGCGCGCCCGCGCGCTGGGGGCCGAGACGATCCGTGTGGCCGCGACCAGCGCCGTCCGCGACGCGGCCAACCGCGATCGGTTCGCCGACATCGTGCGCATCCAGACCGGCGCCACGCTCGAGGTCATCGACGGCGAGCGCGAGGCAGGCCTCAGCTTCCTGGGGGCGACGCACGGCCTGGACCCGGCGCTCGGGCCCTTCGTTGTCATGGACATCGGGGGAGGCTCCACCGAGTTCGTCACCGGGGCGCTCCCAGGGGCGGCGGAGCGCGCCATCAGCACGCAGCTCGGAAGCGTTCGCCAAACCGAACGCGTTGCCCCCTCGGATCCGCCGACGCCCGAAGACCTGGCGGCGTTCGAGCGGGCCGCGGCCGCCGCGTTCGACGACGTGGAGCGAACGGTTCCGCTGGGCGATGCCCGGACGCTGGTGTCATGCGCGGGGACCGCCACCACGATGCTCGCGGTCCACCTGAGGCTCGAACGCTATGACCCCGACCGCATCCATCGGCGCTGGTTCTCGGTGGAGGATGCCGAGGAGACCCTCCTGCGCCTGGCCCGCATGACGAACGCCGATCGGGGAGCCCTGCCGGTCATGGCGCCCGGCCGGGGCGACGTGATCGTGGCCGGCGCCGTGGTCCTGGTGGCCGCGATGCGCAGGTTTGGGTTCGACCGCACCTTGGTGAGCGAGACGGACATCCTGGACAGCCTGGCCGCTGAACTTCTGGGCATCCGGTAGTCTGGCGCGCCGTATGAGCGGGAGCGGGAAGCGGACCCACCAGCGCCAGTTGGCGAAAGTGGCGCGCAAGCGCCAGCAGACGCGCGCCGCGGAGCAGCGCCGTCAGCGGATGAAGGTGGGTCTCGCGGCCGGGACCGCCGCGCTCCTTGTGGTGGCGGTCGGCGGGGTCCTCTTGTTCAAGCCGGCAGCCAAGTCTTCGGCGAAGCCCTCACCCACCCCAACGGTCGCCCCGACCGTCTCCCCCTCGGCCGCGCCGGGAACCAAGACGGGCACGGTGACCATGCAGGGGACCCCGCCGAAGACCGTGGCGTGTGGAGGGTCCGCCCCGGCGGCCGCCGGGAAGCCCAAGCCGCAGTTCTCCGGCCCGCCTCCCAACACCCTCCAGACCGCGAACACCTTCATCGCCGTGATCGCGACCTCGTGCGGTACCTTCGACGTCAAGCTGGATCCCGGGAACGCTCCGATCGCCACGAGCAACTTCGTGTTCCTGGCGGACAAGCACTTCTACGACGGCATCTGGTTCCATCGGATCGTGAAGGGATTCATGGTCCAGGGCGGCGACCCGCTGGGGACCGGTGCCGGGGGTCCCGGGTACCAGTTCACGACGGAGGTCAACAGCGCGATCAAGTTCGGCGACAAGCCCGGCGTGATCGCCTACGCGAACAGCGGGCCCAACACCAACGGCAGCCAGTTCACCAACGGCAGCCAGTTCTTCATCACGGTGGCGCCGCAATCGTTCCTGGACACGTCCGGGCCGTACACGGCGTTCGGCACGGTCACGAAGGGCCTGAACGTCCTCCTGAAGATCGCGGGGCTCCCGGCCCAGACCGCGCCGGGCTGCGCTTCGCCGACAGAGGCGTGCCGGACGGACCAGGCCGTCTACATCGATTCGATCACGATCAAGGTGATCAAGCCCAAACCCTCGCCCAGCGCGACGCCGTCACCCTAGGCTCCGTCCTCGAGCCATCCGGCGATCTCCCGGCTCAGCGTTCGTTTCCGCTCATCGTCGGCGAAGCTCGCATCCACACCTGCCTGGGCCAACGCGGCCAGCTGGTGGTCGGTGTAGCCCCACTGTGCGCGGGCGGCCTCGTAGACGCCCGTGAGCCAGACATCGTCGAACATCGGCGGATCATCCGAGTTGAGCGTGACGGTGACACCGGCCCGCCGCAGTGCGTCGAACGGGTGATGGTCCAGCGAGGGGTAGAC
>JANXVR010000023.1 GCA_025351565.1 Actinomycetes bacterium | reverse complement strand
GCCGGCGGTGGTGAACATGATGTTGAAGTCCAGGCGTTGGCTCAGTGTCTGCCAGATCTCCAGGCTCGCCTTGTAGAGCGGCACGGTTTCCGGGGTGTTGTAGTTCGCGCGCACCACCTGGGTGTTACGGCCGCTGCCGCCTCCTCCGATGTAGCCCCGTTCGAACACCGCGACGTTCGTGATCCCGTGGTTCGCTGCCAGGTTGTAGGCCAGGCTCAGCCCGTTGACGCCGCCGCCGATGATGACCACGTCGTAGCGGGACTTCACATCCTTCTGCCTGAGGAACGTGCGCTTGCGGAAAAGGCCGCTCATCGTGTGCCCCACTGGGTTCCGGGCGCTTCCGTGACGCCGAGGTCGGCGCATCGCTCCAGGATCCGCTCCCACAGGTACGCGCCCCACATCGCGGCAACGAACACATGGGCGCGACCATGATCGATCACGATGCGCGCGGGGATGTGGGCCACGTCGCCCTGCGTGAAGCCGTTGGTGCCGGCATCCAGGCCCAGATGAGAGAGCCGTTCCAGCGCGTCGGGGAGCCGGTCGCCGATGAGCGTCCACACCGCCCAGCCGTCCGTCCCCTCGACGATCAGCGCGTCCGGATCGCCGGCGGTCACCGCTTCCGCGTCCCGCAAGAGCGCCTGCCCCGCACCGGCTTCCCGAACGAACATCGCCTCGTCGGGCGCCACGCGGCATCGAGTAGCTCCAGCGGGCGCCAGCGCATCCAGGGCCGCGGCCTCAGCGAACACCTGCACCACGCTGACCGGGGTCCAGGAGACCTCAAGCACGCAGGTTCACCCCATCCGGGTCGTAGAACGGGGTGGATACGACCCGGCAGGCGACACCGTTCGCCGTGAGGTGGGTCGGGAACTCGCCCTCGACCGAGCGGAGCCACCCGAGACCGATGCCGTACCCGAGCACCGGTGAGTGTGCGCAGGATGTCACCCGGCCGACGATCTTCCGCCCGGCCATCAGCGGCACACCGCGCTGCGGCTGTGCGTCGAACCGAAGCCCCACCAGCGTGCGCTCCATCGGGAGCGCTGCCATCCGTTCAAGCGACGAACGGCCAACGAACTCGCCCTTGTCCATCGCCACCGCCCACATGAGCCCGAGTTTCGCCGGGTGATCGTCGGGGAGCGTGTCCTGCGCCAGGTAGAAGTGGCCCTTCTCCATGCGCAGCAGATCGAGTGCGTCCAGTCCGTGAGGCCGGATGTTCCACTCGGCACCGGCCTCCATCAGCGCGGTCCACAGATCCACGCTGCGCGAACGTGGATGATGCAGTTCGAACGACAACTCCCCCACGAAGCCCACACGAACGGCCCGGCACGGCACGCCGGCGATCGTCACCTCGGCGTGGCCGGGATAACGGATCGCGCCCGCCGAGAGATCGTCGTCGCTCAGTTTGTTCAGGAGGCCCCGCGCATGGGGGCCCGCGACGTTGATCGCCCCGAGCATGGCCGTCTGGTTCATGACGTGCGCGCGAAGACCGAACCGGTCGGCCCAGTTCCGCAACCCCGCCTCCATCTTGTCGGCGCCTCCAGAGGTGGACGTCACGTAGTAACGGCCGTCGGGAAGCGAGCAGATCAGGCCGTCGTCCATGACGTAGCCCGCTTCGTCGAGCGCCAGCAGGTAGCGGCTCCGGCCGGCTTCGAGGTCCGCCACGCGCGTCGGGAACGCCCGGTCCACCAGCGCCTGCGCGTCGCGGCCCGCGATGAGGAACTTCCCCAGTGTGCTCACGTCCATGAGAGAAACCCGTTCGCGCACCGCGTCGTACTCCTGACGCCAATCGCCGTAGTGGTACGGGCGGATCCAACTGCCCGACCAGTCCAGGCGAGCGCCCGCAGCGGCGTGGACGTCGTGCAGCGCGGTTCGCTTCGGGATGATCTCGTTGATCCCTCCGGCGATGTCCCCCAAGCGGACCGTGCGCGCGGGTGGGCGTGCCGTGGTCCGCGCGCCCGCCTGCGCCGTGGCCGCTCCCACCGAGGCGAACGCGGCCAGATGCCTGCCACACATCGCGCCCTGGCACGGACCCATCGTGGCGGTTGTGTAGCGCTTCAAGATCTCCGAGGACCGCCACCCTTCGGCCCAGGCGGCCTCCAGGTCGTGGACGGAGACGTCCGCGCAGAGGCACACGTATCCGTCGGTCCCCATCGGCACCGGGTCGGGTTCGCGGGGCGTGTCTTCGCCTCCACCCGCGCCGGCCGCAGCGCCGGAGGCCTCCGCTTCCTCGAGCGAACATCCGGGGAGCACCACCTCGCCCGCGCCGGTGACCGAAAGATCCCCGCTCATCCGCAACAACCCGTCGCGCGGAGCAGACCCGACCGACAGCGTGAGCACGTCGCACTCGATCGTCCGTTCGCCCTGCGGCGTCGACACCCGGACGGCGCCCAGACGACCGCGGCCCTCGGCGGCCAGGATCTTCGCGCCGCGCAACACGTCGACTCCCGTCGGAACGACCTCAGCCAACGCCTCCGGAACCATCGCCGCGAGCACCGTCACGCCGGCGGCCTGGAGCGTCTGGATATGCAGGACTCCTTCCATCGAGTCTGCGACCACCACGGCGCGGCTCCCCGGAGCGACGCCGTGGACGCCGGCCATCCGCGCCGCGCCCCGCCCCAGCCACACCCCGGGGAGGTCGTTGCCGGGGAACACCGCGTGGGTCTCAACCGCGCCGGTGGCCACGATCACCCGGCCGGGGTCGATCTGCAGGAGTTCGTGGGGACCGACCACCGGGACGAGCGGACCGTCGTAGACGCCGACGGCCGTGTGGTGCTCGAGGAGCGTGACGTTCGCCATACCGGCAAGGTCGCGAACCAACGCGGCCACACGATCTCGCGTGGCGCCCGGAGGCAGTGCCCCGCCGAGCACGCCTTCGTCGCAGAGGATCACCTTCAGGCCGGCCTCCCCCGCCGCCCGCGCGGCGGCCAACCCCGCCGGCCCTCCACCGACCACCAACACGTCCGTGTGAACGTGGCGACTGGGTTTGAGTTCGGGAGCGCGGTCCATCGGGAGCGTGCCGATCCCCGTCGCTCTGCGGATGATCTTCTCCGCGAACTCCCATGCCCACCGCGGCCGAACGAACGCCTTGTAGTAGAAGCCGACCGGCATGAACCGGTGGAGGTGATCGGTGATGTTCAGGACGTCATGCTCGGTGGAGGGCCATCCGGACTCGCGGCGGACCCTGGCGCCGTCCCGGGCCGGCGTGGTACACGCCCGGCAGCCGGGCTGGCCGTCCACGGTGACCAAGCAGTTCGGGCAATCCCCCGTCATGCAGTAGAGCCCGCGGCGCCGATGATGCTTCAGCGATCGCGTGAACGTACGAACGCCCGCGCGGTAGAGCGCCGACGCGACGGTGTCCCCGTCCTGTGCAGGGACCCGCCTGCCCTCGAAGTCGATGCTGCCCATCAGCCCTCGATCCGGTTCGTCACGGTGTCACGGGCCAGCTGGAACCACCGACGGCAACCGAACGCGTGGAACCAGCGCTCTTCCTGGGGGCCCGGAGCGTTCTCGCGCAGATACACCCGCACGAAATCCTCGTGGGGCGTTGGCGCGTCCAGCCCCCTGAGTTCGCCGCCGAAACTGAACTCGGTGTAGGGGCGGGGTCCGCAGGTGGGGCACGGGATCTTGATCGTCATAACGGGCCACCTGTGACTTCGGGTCAGACCGCCGCAGCGGCGCCGGACAACGCACTGAAGCTCACGATACAGGCGCCGCCCTGGGCGGCACTACGAACCTTCGTGACCCGTGGTCGCGTCAGCCCTCATGGACCACGACGCCACCGACCATGGTGAGCACGACCTTCGTATCCAGGAGCTTGCGGGGATCGGGCTTGAGGGACCCGAACAGGTCGTGAGACAGCAAGACCAGATCCGCATACTTGCCCGGCGTGATCGAACCGCGGTCGTCCTCGGCGAAGCACGCACGAGCCCCGCCCATGGTGTACGCCTTGACCGCCGTCGCGAGATCCACCCGCTCCTCGGGGACCCACGCCTCGGAACCGTCCAGGGTGGCGCGCGTCACCGCCGAGTAGATGCCCACGATCGGGTCCATCTCCGCGACGTTCCAGTCGGACGAGAACGCGAGCTGCGCGCCCGCCTCCTCCAACGAACGGAACGCCCACGCATGCCTCCATCGATCCGGCCCGACGTTCACGCGCCAGTCCGCGACGATATCCGGCGCACAGTGACGCGGCTGCATCCCGGGCACCACCCCCAGCTCGGCGAACCGTGGGACATCTTGCTCGGTCAGGCACTCCGTATGGATCATCATGTGGCGCCGGTCGCCGGGGCCGTTGGCCTCCCGGGCGATCTGGATGGCGTCGAGCGCGGTGCGGATGCCCCGGTCGCCGGTCGCATGGATGTGACACTGGAAGTCCTGGCGTTCGAGTTCGGTGATGAGCTCCCCGAACTCCGTGGGATCCCAGAAGAGCTCGCCGCGCTCGCCGGGGCGGTTCGCGTATGGCTCGAGCATCGCGGCCGTCCATGGTTCGATGACATCGTCGATGTAGAGCTTGATCGGCGCGACCCGCAAGCGGTCGTCGCTGAATCGCTCACGCGCCGCCGAGAACTCCCGGCGTTCGGCGTCGGTGGTTCCCACCGGATGGAACATGGCGGCGATCAGCCGGGAACGGAGCCGGCCCTCCTCCCGCGCCCGCTCGTAGATCCACAGATCGTCGGGCGAGTTCTGCGGTTCGACCACGGTGGTGATCCCGTAGGCGATCGCCATGTCCAGGCTCTCCATCGTCCGCGAGTACTGGAGCTCACGAGCGTAACCGGGGACCACCCCTTCGAGCGCGGCCTGTCCTTTCCGGCTGATCCCCATCACCGCGAACCCCGTGACGAATCCGGTGGGCTCGCCGGCGCGGTCCTTCTCCACGTGCCCGAAAGCTACGGCGTCCGTGGCCCGGGTGATGCCGAAGACCTCCATAGCCTCCCGGTTCATCCATACGTTGTGGACGTCGTAGCTGAAGAGGAACGCCGGCCGGCCCCCGGTCAGTCCCTCCAGGTCCTGCCAGGTGGGGAGTCGTCCGTCCGGCATCGCCGAGTAGTTCCATCCGACGCCTTCGATCCATGTCAGGTCCGGGCGCTGGTCGGAACACGCGCGAACCCGCGCTTTGATCTCATCCAGTGTGGAGGCTCCGGCCAGCTTCACCTCCTGCGGATTGGACCCCAGCCGAACGTGGTTGTGGGTGTCGATGAAGCCGGGCAGGAGCATCTTCCGCTGCGCGTCGATGACCACCGTGTCCGGTCCCACATGGACGAACGCCTCCGCGGCGGTCCCCACCCAGTCGATCCGATCGCCGCGGACCGCCACGGCCTCGGCCCAGGGCATCGAGGGATCGACGGTGTAGACACGCGCGTCCTTGATGAGGACGTCGGCGGGGCGCGGTGCGCTCATGGACGCATCCTTGCCCGGGCGGCGCTTCGGATGCAAGTCCGGCGGCGGGCGAGACGGGGACGCGCAGCACGAAGCGCCCTCTATGCTGCCCCGATGATGGCGGTCAGGGTCCTGGCGCTCGTCGCCGGTGCAGCGCTGGTGCTGGCCGCGCTGAGCTCGGCGATCCGGACGATCCTGGTGCCGCGAGCCCTGCAGACCCCCTTGGCCCGGATGGTGTTCGTTGCGGTCCGGCGCCTGTTCCGTCTGCGGGCCCCGGCCCGCCACAGCTACGAACGCCGGGATCGCATCATGGCGTTCTACGCGCCCATCGCCCTGCTCACGCTGCTGGCCACATGGATGACGCTGGTCCTGGGCGGCTTCACCCTGCTGTTCTTCGGTCTGGGGGTCCACCCGCTGCGCGATGCGTTCCTTCTCTCTGGCTCCTCGGCCTTCACGCTGGGGTTCGCCACGCACGACGGGCTCCTCATCGCGGTCCTGATGTTCACCGAGGCGGCGATCGGGATCGGGCTGCTCGCCCTCCTCATCACGTACCTGCCGAGCCTCTACGCGGCGTTCAGCAAGCGCGAGGTGGGCGTCACGAAGCTCGAGGTCAGAGCGGGACAGCCTGCATCCGGAGTCACCCTTATCGACCGGGCCTCGCGGGTCGGACGGTTCGAGCATCTGGAACAGGTCTGGAAGGACTGGGAGGACTGGTTCGCCGAGGTGGACGAGACCCACACCACGTACGGAACCTTGGTCCATTACCGTTCGCCGCATGCGGATCAATCGTGGATCACGGCCGCGGGCGCGGTGCTGGACGGCGCCGCCCTCTACACCAGCTGCGTTGACGTGCCGCCCACGCCGGAGCCGCAGTTCACCATCCGGGCGGGCTACCTCTGCCTGGTCCACATCGCCCGGTTCTTCCATCAGCCGACGAACGTAGACCCCTCGCCGGCGGATCCGATATCGGTGACGCGTCAGGAGTTCGACGACGCGTTCGACCGGCTGGCGGCCTCAGGGATGCCGATGAAAGCCGATCGCGATCAGGCGTGGCGCGATTTCGCGGGCTGGCGGGTGAACTACGACGAAGCCCTGATCAGCCTCTGCAGGATGGTCTTGGCGCCGCCTGCCCAGTGGTCCTCAGACCGGTATCCCGACGGCCATTTCAAGCCGTCGTTCTTCCCGCAGCGCCGCGAACGCAGGCGCGGGGCCGCGGGAACCCGCGGCTAGCGCGACCCGGCGAACTCAGCTACTGGACTTGCCGGACTTCTTCGCCTTCTTCGCCTCGCGCTTCTCCTTCAGGGTGGAGGACGCGGCTTTCTTGTTGCCCTTGGTCCCGCCCTTGTCTTTGCTGGCCATACATGCCCCCCTTCGGGTCTGGATGTTCCGGAGACTCTAACCCCCCGGGCCCGCCCCGGTACAGTGGGCCGCAAGAAGAGGGGAGACATCTTGGGCGGGCCCGACCCTTCGGGGCCGCCGATCGTGGTGATGCGCGACATCGGAGACGGGATCGAGATCGACGACGACCGGGGGCGCGTGGACGTCGACGAGGTGCATCGATTCCTGTCCGAAGAGGCGTACTGGGTGCCGGGTCGCTCGCGCGACACCATCGAGCGGCTCGTGCGCGAGTCGACTCGGGTGGTGGCGGCCTACGACGGCGACCGGCTCGTGGGGTTCGCTCGTGTCGTCTCCGACCGAACGAACTTCGCCTGGCTCGGCGACGTCTTAGTCGTGGAGGGCCATCGGGGACGCGGGATCGGCACCGAGCTCGTCCGCGAGGCCGTCGAGTACGAGCCCGAACGAGACCTGGCCTGGTATCTCAGCACGCGCGACGCGCGCGGCCTCTACGAGAAGGTCGGCTTCCAGCCGGCCGATCCCGATCGGGTGATGACCAGGCCCCGCGCCTAGAATCCCGGTCTGCAGTCGAGCCGCGAGCGGCGTCCCATTTGCGCTCCACCGTGGCAAGAACGACAATCGCGGTTGCTCTCCTGCGATAGAGGTCGTCCTGTGAGGATATTTCGCCGCGCGATCCGCCCCTCCGAGCCATCGGTTCTTGCCCCTTTCGCGCCCGCCCCACCGGCCGCTCCGCACCCGCAAGTGCACGTGCTCCAAGGTAGCGAACGGCTGGCCGTGGTCGGGGAGTCCTTCTATCGAGAGAATCTGTGGCGCATCGTCGGCGGCCGGCCGGACGACGGCCAAGTGCGATTTCCTGTCACGGCGGTGTTGTCCCCCGACCCGACCAACCCGTACGACTCGAACGCAGTGTCCGTCTGGGTAGACGGATTGCAGGTCGGACACCTTGCGCGAGCGGACGCTGGGCAGTATCAGCGGGCCATCATCGAGCTGGAACAGCGGTACGGGTGCCGAATCGGATTGACCGGCAGCATCGTCGGCGGTGGCATGCGGGAGGACGGGCCAGGGTCGCTCGGGGTGTTTCTGCTCCACAACCGGGCCGACTTCGGCCTCGCCGATCCTCACTTGGAGGCCCACGAGCACAACATGCGGACAGGACTGTCCGACGCGTTCCGCACGGATCGCGATGACGACACGTACGACATCGCGTGGGTACAACGACTCCCAACCGACACCGCCGGCGCCATCACGATGCTGCGCCACCAGCTCACGACAACGACCGAGGCAATCAGTCGCCATTTTGCCTTTTGCGAGCTTGAAGCTCGTTTGTACCACTCCCGCGATTCGTCTCCGTCCGCGCTAGACGAGTACGACGCTGCGGTCAAACTTCACGATGCGGAGATGGAAACCATCTGCGCGGCGTTCGTCGCGAAGTGGGGGAAGGTGCCGCTGCTTGAGACTTACAAGCAGATGTGCGTGCGACAGGCGAAGGCACACGAATGGGATGTAGCGCTGTCGTGGGCCGAGCGTGGCATCACCGTCTACGGTGAAGCGGCCAACCGGGAGGAGAACGTGCTCGACCTACGCAAGCGGGCCGAGTTCTACCGACTGAAACTGGACCCGCCGCCGAAGGTCGCGAAGAAGCCGCAGCCGCGGGCACCAAGAGCGCCCACTATGCAGGTGGTCAAGTGCTCAAACTGTGGGGTGGAGTGGCAGCGCGAGCGCCGCAACGGACGGCCGCCGAAGTTCTGTCTGGAATGCGCAGGAGGTTAGTGGCGCTGGGCGAGTGTGCGGGCGCCGGCCTCCTGCCGTTGAACGCCGAGCGCCTCACCTTCGCGGTCACGCGAGATGGCGCACGTAGACGGCGGCACGTGCGTGGGAAGATTGCAGCAGATGACCTCCTCGGGCCGCGGTACCAAAATCATCCTCGACGTTTCGAGCCTCATGTATCGGGCGTTCTTCGCGCTGGGCGAGTCCTTCACCACCCAGAACGGGGAACCGATCGGCGCGGTCCACGGGTACCTGGACATGGTTGCGCGCCTGGTCAGGCAGCGCGAGCCGGGCGAGGTGGTGCACGCCTACGACCACGACTGGCGCCCCGTGGCGCGAACGGAGATCTACCCGGGATACAAGGCCAACCGCGCCGCCGACCCCGAGGGGCTCCCGGGCCAGTTCAAGGTGCTCCGAACGGTGCTCGACCTGACCGGCATGACCCAGGTGCAGACGCGCGGCTGGGAGGCCGAGGACGCGATCGGGGCCTTCTGCGCCGACGCTCGTCCGGACGACCGGCTCGAGATCGTGAGCGGGGACCGCGACCTCATCCAGCTGGTGCGCGACCCCGTGATCAAGCTGCTGTTCACCGTGCGCGGCGTTTCCGATCTCTATGAGTTCGACGAGGCCGGCGTCCTTGCCAAGTACGGGGTGCCTGCGTCGCGGTACTCCGAGTTCGCGATCCTGCGGGGTGATCCCAGCGACGGGCTCCCGGGCGTGAGCGGAGTGGGCGCGAAGACGGCGCTGGCGCTGGTCCAGGCGTACGGCTCGATCGAGGAGATGCTGGAGGCCGCCGCCGGCACTCCGGAGACCGGGCCCCTGGCCAGGCTCGCGCTTCGCTCCAAACTCCTGGAGGCCACCGGGTACCTCTACGACATGGAACGCCTCGTTCCGGTCAACATCGACGCGCCGCTGGACCTGTGGGGCGGCGACCGCGACGACGAGGCGCTCAAGACCCTGTCCGACGAACTCGGGATCCGCGGCCCCGTCCAGCGATTGCTCGCTGCGCTCGAGCACGCCCGGTCGTAGGCTGCAACACAGACCCGGCCGAGAGGACTCCCGTGCCCGAACAGGAACGCAGACCCAACGAGGTTCTGGGTGGGTCGGTCACTATCGTCGGCATCGCCCCCGGACGCGAGGATGACGTGGCCGCGGCCCTGGCGAGATTCCCCGGCGGACCAACCCCGCCCGATCTGGGCGCCCTCCCGCTCGTGATCCTCGCGAAGACCTCGACCGAGAAGGCCGAAGAGGCGGCTGCACTCCTGGTGGCTGCGGGAGCGGAGGTCGCGATGCTGGAGGTCTGGGTCACGCGCGAGATCGCGCCCGACACCCGCCCCCGGCCGGCATGTCCGAACTGCGGCTCGACTAAGACCCAACCGTTCACGTTCAGCGGCTCGGGTGGACGGGCGAACATGAAATGCACAGCTTGCGGTCAGCTCTTCAAAGAACGCCACGCGTGAGTCCGGACCCCGCCGCGCGCTTCCGGATCGGCGTAGCTGCGGGGCTGGCCGGTCCGTGCCTGTTCCTATCGATCGCGTTCGCGATGGCGCTGGTCCGAGGCGACGTGATCCGCCTCGAAGGGTGGGCCAGCTGGCCCAGCAGCATGGCGATCGGCGGGTGGACTGGTTCGCCGCAGATCGCGGCGTTCCTGATCCTGGCCTGCTGCTATCCCCTATTCGCGTGGTGGGCTCTTCGGCCGGCGCTGGGACGCGGATCGGTGGCCTTCACGGTGCTCGCGGCGGGTGAGCTGTTCCTGGCGTTCCCGACCGATGCCCGGGGCCAAGGCCCGACGTGGCACGGGATCATGCACCTCGTCGGCGTGTTCGTGGTCACCGTGGCCACCGCCGCGGCTGCGGCGCAGATCACGCGCGCGACCTGGAAGCGGCCCGGCTGGCGCTCGTGGGGTTCCGTGGGAGCGCCGGCCGTCGCTGCGGGCGTCCTGGTCGGGGCACTCGCCGGCTTCCATGCCGGATGGGCGAAGGTTTTCTTCGTGCTCGCGAGCACGCTGCCGATCCCGCTCCTGGCCACGCTGGTCGCGCGTGAGGGCCCGAACGCCGGCTTGGGCTAGCCTGTCGCGATGTCCGCGTCCACGCCCGTCCGCCCGCTCCGCGTCGGCGTGCAGCTGCCCGAGGTGGAACGTGAGGTCCGCTGGCCTGAGTACGTCGCGATGGCCCGCGCGGCCGAGGAGATTGGGTTCGACTCGGTGTGGGTCGGCGATCACTACCTCTACCGCGACGACCAGGGCAACGAACGCGGTCCGTGGGAGGCCTGGACCACGCTGGCAGCGTTGGCCCAGGCGACCGAACGGGTGGAGCTGGGGCCGCTGGTGGCGTGCGCCGGATTCCACCGCCCGGCCGTCCTGGCCAAGCTCGCCGCCTCGGTCGATGAGATCAGCGGGGGGCGGCTCCGATTCGGCATCGGCGCCGGCTGGAACCGGACCGAGTTCGACGCGCTCGGGGCGCCGTACGCCAACCGGGTGTCACGGTTCGAGGAGGCGTTCGAGGTCGTGCGGCGGCTCCTGGCCGGGGAGCACGTGACCACGGAGGGGCGGTTCGTCCAGGTGAACGGGGCCGTGCTGCTGCCCGCTCCCGCGCGGCGGATCCCGCTGATGATCGGCAGCAACGGCGACCGCATGCTCGCGGCGGCGCTGCCGCACGCCGACGCATGGAACACATGGTTCGACGGATACGGGAACACCGCGCGCGGCTTCGAGGCGCTCAACCGCCGGATCTCGGAGGCGTGCGCGGGAGCCGGCCGTGATCCCGCCACCGTCCGCAGGAGCGCCTGCGTGCTGGTTCGCCTGGACCCCGGCGCGACCGAACGCCCGAACGATGTCCCCGCGCTCGAAGGGTCGGTGGACAGGGTCGCGACGGCGCTCCGCGACTTCGCGGACGCCGGCGCGGACGAGGTCGTGCTGGTCCTGAACCCGATCACCGAAGCCTCGATCCGCAGGCTCGGCGCCGTGCTCGCCCGCCTGGGCGGGAACTAGATCCGGGTCAGCTGCAGCGAAAGTTCGCCCGAGAGGGTGCCCGTTCCGCCGCCGGTCAGCGCCGACGGCGGGAACCCGTGCAAGGTGAGCTGCATCGAGAAGGTCCCCCGCGACAACGTCTTCAGCAGGGATCCGTTCGACGGGTCGATCCACGACGTGGTCGTCGTACCCGTGAGCGAGCCGGCATAGGTGGCCGTGGCCCCCTTCGGGATTCGTCCGGCCGGGAGCGCGAGCACACCCGCGAAATCGGCGACCTTGACCGTCACGTCGACCGGTACGGTGGCATCGCTCTCGATGACCGCCGCGTCGGCCGATCCGAGCTTCTCGCGCCGCAGGAACGTCGTGGTCGCGTGGTAAGAAAGCGACGAACCCCAGAACGCTTGCGAGACCTGCGTGGACCAGGTGTCGCCGGGCCTGACCGGATGGTCCGGGAGGAACGCGAGCGGCCGTGCGACCCCAGCTTGTGCGGGGCCGGGGGCGCCACCCGAGAACAGGTTCACCCCGCTGGACGTTCGCAGCGTGCCGTCGGCCCCGACGGTCAGCGTGGTCGGCGGCAGGCCGGACAGCGTCACCGGCTGTCCGTTCGACGTCAAGGTTGGGTTGGTGACCGTCTGGACGATAGTGGCCGTGCCGGAGGGGTCCACGCCGACAACGCGCCACGCGACATCAGCCTGGACCTCATCGTCGGCCGGCGTTGGCGAGGTCCCGGAAAGGGAGACGCCGCTGACGTCCATGACCATGTGGTAACGAAGCGTCTCCCCCGGAGTGAACGTGACGCGTACGTCCACCGGGGCGGGCTTCTTCAAGAACAGGAAGGCGCCGACCGCCACCGCCACCAGCGCGAAGCCGAGCAGCAACGCGAGCACCCCGCGCAGGGGCCGTCGTCCCGCCTTCTGCTCCTCGCTCATCCGGCGATGCTACCGCCGGCGGCTGCGTTGGCCCTGACGTCCCGAGGGCTTCGGACGCCCATCGTTCCGAACGTCGGACGGTCCCTGGCGCGGGCGCTCCGCGCGCATCCCCGCGTCCTCGAACTCCGCGTGGAGCTCGAGGATCTTCGCCATGGCCCGAACCTCACCGTGCTGCTCCGGCGTGACGAACGTGATGCCCGTCCCCGAGCGACCCGCACGCGCGGTGCGACCGACACGGTGCACGTAGGCCTTGTCGTCCTCAGGCGGATCGAAGTTGATGACGTGGGTGATGTCCTGCAGATCCAGGCCGCGCGCGGCCACGTCGGTGGCAACCAGCACGTCGTTGGCTCCCGAGGCGAAGTGGCCCAAGGCACGCTCCCGCTGCGGCTGGCTCATCCCGCCGTGCAGCGAACCTGCCTGGAACCCCTGAGCCTTCAGGTTCTTGGCCAGACGGTCGGCCCCCCGCTGCGTCCGAACGAAGATGAGAGTGAGCCCCCGTTCGGCGGCGAGCTCGCGGACCAGCGCCGCGCTCTTCTTCGGATGCTCCACGCCGATGAACCGATGCGCAGCGGTGGAGATGGTCGGCGAATCATCAACCACCTCGTGCATCGCCGGCTGATAGGTGAACCGCTTGGCCAGGCGGCCGACCTCTCCGTCCAGTGTGGCGCTGAACAGCATGGTCTGGCGTTCGTCCCGGAGTTGCTCCAAGATCCGCGTGACGTCGGGCAAGAACCCCATGTCGAGCATGCGGTCGGCTTCGTCCAGCACGCAGATACGGACGCGATCGAGGCGGAGCAACCTGCGGCTCACGAGATCCAGGAGCCGGCCGGGCGTCGCGATGAGGATGTCGGCGTGGCGCGCGCGCTTGGCCTGCGCCTGGATCCCGACCCCGCCGTAGACGGAGGCGATCTGCAGGTGCTTCACGTCGGCGATGGCGC
Organism: Actinomycetes bacterium; assembly: GCA_025351565.1. Lineage (GTDB taxonomy): Bacteria > Actinomycetota > UBA4738 > UBA4738 > HRBIN12 > JANXVR01. The sequence goes on along the minus strand of JANXVR010000023.1, from coordinate 13,720 downwards.
GGAATTCCTCGGTGACCTGGCTCGCCAGCTCACGGGTGGGCGTCATGACCAGCGCCGTCGGCGACCTGGTGTCGTGCATCAACTGCTCGACGATCGGTACGGCGAACGCGAGCGTCTTGCCCGAGCCCGTGCGGGACTTCGCGAGCACGTCGCGTCCCGCGATGGCATCATCGAGTACCAGCGACTGGATCGCGAACGTCTCGTGGATGCCGCGCATCCTGAGCGCCTCCGCGACGGAGGCGGAAACGCCGAACTCGGCGAACGGCCGGCCGGGCGTGTCGTGCGTGGTCCGGGCAGCGTCGATCGCTGCGGCGGTAGAACTGGTCATGCGGACAACTCCTAAGAACGTGGTGCGATGGGACTCACGCGCGGTGCGCGCAGTCGTGAGCGACGCTAGCCGGGCTGAGAACCCTCTGCCGGTGCGTCGACGACGATGTCCTCTTCGACCGCGATCTGAGCGAACCCGTCGTCCGTCTGCTCAGGGAAGATACCGTTGGCGCGGTCGTCGCGCCGTTGGTTGCGGGCTACGCGAAGCTCCTCACGGGCGGCGGCCTTGTTAGCCTTCACCTCGCGACGCTGTCGCTTCCCCATACTGTCAGGCACGCACCCAGCGTACGTGAATCGACGCGCTGCGCGACGGACCCGGATATCGCGTTGTTGTGGTGACGCTAGCCCAGCGCGCGTGCGATCGCGAACGACGCGTCCGTGGTCCAGCGATCCGCGAGCGGATCCAGTGCCGTCTTCCACGTTGAGAACTTAACGACCACGGTCCTGGTCGGCACGTGAACGAACACCATCTGCCCGTTGATCCCCAACCCGGCATAGGCGGGCACGTCCGGTGCGAGCACCCACCATTTGTTCCGGTAGTGAGCGCCTGGCCGCCGGTCCGCGGCGTCGGCGCCCTCCGCGAACGCAGCCACCCCGTCCGGCGCCCCGGCGAGAGTATCGGCGATCCACGCTGCGGGAACGATCCTCCGTCCGCCCCGCATCCCATCGTTCGCGAAGAGCGCGCCGAACCGCGCGAGGTCCCGCAGGGTCGTGCATACGCCGCCGTCGGCCATGGCGTTCCCGTGCCCGTCCACCGTGACCTCGGCGTCGAACTCCGCGCCCATCGGCTGCCACAGCTCGCGGGCGATCAGCTGGGCCAGCCTGGCGCCGCCCGCCCGTTCGATCACCCAGCCCAGGAGGTCCGTGAGGATGGAGCGATACCGGAACGAGCCTCCATGTTCCCCATCGTTCTTCAAGGTGGAGTAGTAGGCGTTGGCATCTGCGGGCAGGCGTCGGCTGCTCTTGGGACGCCACAGGTAGACCTCTTCGTAGACGCGGACCTCAGCGTCCATGTCCTCGTAGTCCTCGTTGAACCTCGTGCCCGTCCGCATGTCCAAGAGGTGCTGCACCGTCGCCCCGTCGAAGCTGGTACCACGAAGCTCCGGCAAGACATCCGTGACAAGAGAACCGGCGGACAGCTCCCCACGCGCGATCAGGATGCCGGCGATGGTCGACGTGATGGACTTCGACACGCTCATGAGCAGGTGTGTGGCGTCGGGCGTCATCCCGTTGAGATACCGCTCGGTCACCACCTTGCCCCGATGCAGGACCATGAACCCGTCGGTCGCCGTCTCGGCGAGCATCTTGCCCACGGTCATCGACCTGCGTCCCGACGTGAACGTCAGGTCGTCCAGATCGCGTTCGGCGCGAGGGAGCTTCCAGGTGGGGCCCTCCCCGCGCGAGATCCTGGCGGTCGGGATGAGGTCGCGGACGTGCTGGAATCCCCAACGGTTGAAAGGCGGGTTCTGCCAATTCGCCAGGGTGACGAGCTGTTCCGGTGGTGGGGGCGTGCCCTCCATGAGATGCAACTCGGCGGCGGTGCGATAACGAGGCATCGCGCGAACCTACCTCCGGTCGCCTGCTTCGACAAACGTAGGCTCTGCCCGGACTTAGACTCACGCGATGGAGCGTGGATCCGCGGTCCCGCCTGCGGCGCCTCCGTGGCGCGAGGTCTTCCGCGGCCCACGGGGCCGCCTCGCCGCCGGACTTCTCCTCCTGGAGGCCATCGCCGCGATCCAGTACCTGGTGATCGCAACGATCATGCCCGACATCCGCCGGGACCTCGGCATGGTCCAGCTCTACGGATTGGCGTTCACGGCATCGAGCCTGGCCATGCTTGCCTCCATCCCGATCGCGGGGAAGGCGCTCGACCGGTTCGGTCCCCGTCGCGTGCTGCTGCAGGTGTTGGCGCTCATGGGGTGCGGACTGCTCATCTCGGCGACCGCGGTGGCGATGCCTGTGCTGCTTGCGGGGCAGTTCGTGCTGGGTGCGGGTGGCGGTGGGCTGTATGCGTTCTCGCTGGGAACGGTGGCCAAGACGTTCCCGGAGCGCTTGCGTCCGCGCGTGCTGGCGTTGATGGCAACCATGTGGATCCTCCCGGGGTTGATCGGACCCCCGTTCGCCGCGCTCATCGCCAGCACCGTTGGATGGCGCTGGGCGTTCGTCGCGCCGATCCCGCTCTTGCTGCTCGGGTGGGCGCTCATGGCACCTTCATTGGATCTGGTTCCCCCGCCGGAGGACCACCGAACGGCGCTGGCGCCGCGGTGGCCGCTGCAGCTCATGCTCGGCGCGGGGTTGCTGTTCACCTCGCTTACCGTGATCGAATGGTGGGCGCCGATCTTCACGATCGCCGGGTTCCTCATCGCGTGGCCCGCGCTCCGGCAGATCGTGGTGCGGGGCACGTTCCGCGCAGCGGCCGGGATCCCCGCCGCGGGCGCCTCCGCGTTCCTACTCTCGTTCGGCTTCATCGCGTCGGACTCGTTCTTGACACTCATGCTCACGCGGGTTCGCGGACTGTCGCTGGCGATGGCGAGCATCGCGCTCACGGCCGCCACCATCATGTGGTCGGCTGGGAGCGCATGGCAGTCGGGACGAACAGGCGGCATCACGCTCTCGCGGCTGATGCAGCTCGGAACGGCCTTCATCTTCCTGGGTGAAGCCGCCGTGTTCGCAACCCTATGGACGGCGGTTCCCATACCTGTGGCGTTCGTGGGATGGGCGCTCGTCGGGCTCGGGATGGGGATCGCCTTCCCCGTGCCCTCGCTCGCAACCATGCAGCAGTCCCAGGCGGGCGAGGAGGGACTCCAGCTCTCCTCCGTGCTCCTGATGGACATGGTGGGGGTCGCGAGCGGAGCGGGGTTAGGCGGTGGCGCCGTAGCGCTGGCTGCGGCAACCCACGCATCGCTCGCTGTCGGGATCGGCGCGTCGTACGCGATGGGGCTGGGCGCGTTGGCGCTCTTGATGATCACCGCAGCACGCCTGGTCGCCCAGCGAACCGGCGACGAACAGGCGCCGCCTTAGAACTTCTGACGGCGAGAGGACACCATCAGCGCGATGAGTGCCGCCAGGCCGAAGAGCGCCGCCAACCCGACGAACAGACCGGCCGAGTGGCCGACGGCGAGATCGACCGAGAGGGTGGAGCCCAGTGAGGAGTACACGCTCGTCAGCTGGCTCGCCGTCTGCGCGGTGAAGGTCTTGCCGCCGGTGTCCGCGGCGATCTGTCGGAGCAGCCCCGTGTCGGCGCCCGTGCTCGAGCCCTCCAGGCCAAGCGCGACCGTGAAGACCGGAACCCCCAGGCTGCTCGCCCGGGTCGCGGCCGAACTGGGACTGATCGTGCTGCCGGTGTCCAGGCCGTCGGACAGCAACAGCACCGCGGCGGGGCCCTTGCCATTCGTTCGCCAGTCCGCCTCCATAGCGTCGAGCGCGGTGGTTAGGCCGTCGCCGATCACCGTGCCTTGGGCGGTCGTCAGGGCAGAGAGCGCCGAGGTGACGCGACCGCGCTCCAGGGTAGGCGCGACCGTCAGATCGGCGGCGCCGGAGAACGTCACCAGACCCACCCGGAAGTCGGCCGGCAAGGCCTTCAAGAAGGCATCCGCCGCGGATATGGCCGCACCCAGCCGCGTGGGGACCACATCGGTCTGATCCATGGAATCGGAGGTGTCGATGACCAGCATCACGGTCCCGTGGGTCACCTGGCGACTCAATCCGAACTGCGTGAAGGCGATGACCAAGAACACGACCGCGGCCGCCAGCAGGACCAGCGGGGCCGCTCGCTCGAAGAGCGGCCGGCGCTGCGATCGGTACACGGCGCGCGCACGGCGGCCCTTCGCTTGGACGGGCTTGCGTTCGCGCGCGTTCACGAAGAGGTAGGCACCCGCCAGGACGAGCGAGATGACGATCGCCGTGAGGATCAGCGGGTTGGTCACGGTAGGCAGCCTACGACGGGACGGTGCTCGGTTGCGCTAGCGGGCGGGGCGCCACATCGTGGTGACGGTCGGTCCGCCTGCGGGCAGACTGAACGCCCCGTGCCGCTCGAACCCGAGCTTCGCGTAGCGTTCCAGGTTGGCGTCGTTGGTCGATTCCAGATAGGCCGGCAAGTGCGCCGCATCGATCTCCGTCAGGCTGGCGCGGATGAGGGCGCCACCTAGCCCGGTGCCACGGTGCTCCTCGTGCGTCCCCCACAAGCTCAGGTAGAAGTGGGGCTCCTGGTGAGGATGGCTGGCCTCGAATCGCCGCATGATCTCCGGGAACAGCGCGCCGCGTTCGGTGGCGAATGCGTCGAACACCGGTTCCAAGCCCTCTTCTTCTTCTGGCGTCAGCTCGGTCCCCCCGGGTGGTACCCACAGCGCCACGGACTCGCACGCCCCGGTGACGCGCAGCCACGGGTAGCGCAGCGCACTGGTAAGCGCGACGGACCACCAGGCCGCCGCCGCCGACGCCGGCGCTCCCTCCAGGGCCCATCCCCACACCGGATCTCGCTCGAACGCCGATGTGATGGTCCGCGCGGCGAGCGGGATGTCTCCGGGCGTGGCGGTTCGGATCAGGACCGGAGGACTCACGCGAACGCCATCCAGGAACGGTCCTCGATCTCCCACGCATGGTCAAGGATGTGCCACGCCGCCCGCCGAACGAAGTACCGAGGCGCCCACATGGCTCCCCCACGCGGGCCGGACAGGGGAACCCCCACCGTGGCCGCCTGCGTGAGCCCGGCGAGCACGGCGTCGCGATGTGCGGCCGGCGACTGCGAGTCCGCAGTTGGCGCCGCCAGACGAAGACCGATCTTCCCGGCGTAGCCGGCCTCGGCGCCGATGACATGCGCGAGGATCCCGTCGAGCTCGCGTCCCCCACCGCGCAGACCGCGGGCAAGCTCCACACCGGCGGCATCCGAGGCTGCGCGATCCAGCGCCGCCCAACACGCCTCCAGGACGGCCCACAACGTCCGCCGGTCCGCCGGCTTCACCTCCAAGGCATCGGCCGCCGGCGCCATGGAAGGTGCGCCGAAATCGGTGGTGGCGTTGCCCTTGAGCCGCTCGGCAACGACGAGATCCGAGAGCCGCTTCGGCGCCGCGAACCTCGGGCGCACCTCCGCCGCCGCCAGGACACCCTCGTACCTCGGCCCATAGGCGAGGAGTGCGGTCATGGCTCCGTCCTGGTCGCGGGCGGTTCGACAGAGTCCCGGCCAGTCGAGCGCGCCGGCGAAGACGCGTTTCGTTCCAAGTTCGAGATAGACATCCATAGGTGTCGCCCCCCGGCGGAAGCGGAGTCTACCCCGGGCACACCTGCGAAACTCCCGAGCCATGACTCTGCACCAGACGTTCCAAGCCGAGCTCGACCGGTTCCGGGTGACGTGGTGCCGGGGCCCCTGCCGGTATCGGAACAGCCACCGGCGCGGATTCGCCACCCCGGGAACCATTCACCTGGACTCGAAGATCGGCACCCGCCGCTCCCTCTACCGGGGCCTGCATGAGATAGGTCACGTGGTCCTGGGCCATGAGCGGCGCGGGCCTAAGCGCCGCTGGCAGGTCGAAGCCGAGGCAGAAACCTGGGCCCAGGAGCGGATGAGCGAACTGGGCCTGGAATCACCGCCCGAGATCGTCGAGGCGGGCCGCGCCTACGTCGAGCGGATGAAGCGCTGGGGCGACAACATCAGCCGCGCGGCTGGGGCTGGACCCGAATGACCAACCGGTGGAAGCTCGGTTCGCGGCCGGTACGCTTGGCGGGCATGGACATCGACCCAGACTTCCAACCGCTGGAAACGGAGCGCCTGATCCTTCGGCGTTCCCGGCCGGAGGACGCTGAGGCGATCTCGACGTATCGCAGCGACCCGGAGGTCAACCGCCACCAGGGATGGGAGCGCACCGACGCCGACGGCATCCGAGACGAGATCAAGGTGATGGCAGCGCGCACGCCCGGCGAACCGGGCGGGTGGGTGCAGCTCTCGCTCCTGGAGCGCGAGGACGGCAGCCTGGTCGGAGACGTGGGATTCACCCATGCGGACGGGGAACCCGGCGTGATCAAGATCGGCTACACCGTCGCGCCGGTGTTCCAAGGGGTCGGCTATGCGAGCGAGGCCGTCGCAGCGATCGTCGCGTACGCGTTCGAGCGATTGGGGGCCACGGTGGTGCGGGCCTACGCGAGCGCCGAGAACATCGCGTCCATCCGTGTCGCGGAGAAGGCCGGCATGCGGCTCATGGAGCGGTTCGAGCATCACTCGGACGGCGAGACGTGGCACGGCGTTCGCTACGAGGTGCGACGTGATGGCGCCAGCAGCTCCTGAGCGTCTCTCACTTCGTGCCCATCTGGCCGTACACTAATGAGGCTTCGCAGGTTCCGCCCGCGACGCCCGACGGCCCGAAACCTCCGTCGCGCCCAGGTCAGCCCCTTCGCTCGGCTGACAACCTGATGAGGGGATCTATGGTCACCACGAACGGCAGAACGACGAACTTCCCCCTGTCACCGGCCGACCTCCTCACAGAACTCGAGCCTGCGGTCCGCCAAGGTCTGGACTCACACCTCGCGGTTGCGACCGAGTGGTTCCCCCACGAGTTCGTCCCCTACGAGGTCGGCCGGAACTACGTCCACGAACCGTGGGAAGAAGCCGACAGCGACCTCAACCCGGTCACCCGCACCGCGCTGGAGGTGAACCTCCTCACCGAGGAGAACCTCCCCTACTACCACCTGGCCCTGTGGGAGACCTTCGGGAAGGACGGTCCCTGGGGAGAGTGGGTTCGCCGGTGGACGGCCGAGGAAGGCCGTCACGCCGTCGTGTTGCGGGACTACCTGACGGTCACGCGCGGCATGGATCCCGTGGAGATGGAACGAGGCCGGATGGACCAGGTGAGCCGCGGCTTCTACCCGGAGAACGGCGGGTCGTTCTCCAACCCCTTGGACGGGATCGCGTACACGACGCTGCAGGAGCTGGCGACCAGGATCGCCCATCGCAACACCGGCATCTTCACCAAGGATCCGATGATCGAGAAGCTCACCGCGCGGATCGCGACCGACGAGAACCTCCACTACGTCTTCTACCGCGAGCTCGGCAAAGCCGCGCTTGAGGTCGACCCGTCGGCCATGATGCTGGCCATCAGCCGTCAGGTCATAGGGTTCGCGATGCCGGGCATCGACATCCCCGAGTTCCGGGCCAAGGCCATCGAGATCGCCAAGAACGGCATCTACGACCTTCGGATCCATCACGACCAGGTGGTGATGCCGGTGCTGTTCAAGCACTGGAAGATCGACACGCTGACCGGACTGTCGGAGGAGGCCGAGGCCGCGCGTGAGGCCACGCTGAACTTCCTTCCCGCGCTGGACGCCATGGCCACGATGTACGAGGAGAAGCGCGCCGCCCGCCAGGCGTCCTAGCCTTGAGACTGGAATCCCACGCCACGCGAATCTAGAGTCCAAGCACCGATGGACGAAGGAGGAACCGTGGCCAAGACGGCGCCCAAGATCGCCGAGCATCCCGCGTTGGTGGAATACGCGGAGACGCGAGCGAAGAGCCTGCAGAACCGGATCGCCGACACGATCACGACCTTCGCCGGTTCGATGATCTTCGTCTACGTCCACATCGCCTGGTTCGGGGTGTGGATCATCGGAGGCATCGAGAAGTACCCGTTTCCGCTGCTGACGATGATCGTGTCGTTAGAGGCCATCTTCCTATCCACCTTCGTGATGATCAGCCAGAACCGACAGGACCAGGCTCGCGTGCACCTGGCCGACCAGGAGTGGCACCTGGTCCAGAACGAGGAGAAGCAGAACGAGCAGCTGCTGGCGCTCTCGAGCCAGATCCTCGAGCTCACGCAGGCCATCCACGACCTGACCAAGGCCCACACGGCTTCAACTTCCTGACAGTCCGGATCGCCCGCTGGCGCCTTCCGGCGATCCGGGTCAGAATCCGCCTGCTCGCCGTCTTCCGGCGGTGGGCAACCGGCGGAGGGAGCTCAGGGTGGCGCAGCGACAGAAGCGACCTCGCGTCGAAGTTGACGTCTTCGCCCTGGCCGGGGAACGGGCCGCCGCGGACCCGACCGTCGGGGTCTTCACCCCCGCCCTTCCCGACCTCGGAACCGGGGCCGCGGGGGCCGATCTCTGGGCCGATCTCACCGAACGTCTCGACTTCTCGCTATTCCGGCCCAAGATCTCTCCGGACATCGAGATCCGGATCTTCCGCCTGCGATGGGGCAACGACTACGCCATCGCGGCGAACCCACGGGGGCTCCTGCACCTCACGCTCGAGGTCTGGGAGGCAGAGATGGCCCAGCGCCTGGACGGCAGCCGTACCGTCGGCGAACTGATCATCGATCGGTTGAACGAGGGCGGCGACTTGGACGCCGACGCCGTGGTCGACCTCGTGCTGATCCTGGGAACGAGCGGCTTCCTCTATCCGCCCGAGGTTGACATGAAGGCCGTGGTGGCCGGCGCCCTGGAGGCTCGCGGACTGCGCCGAAGCCTGCGGCGATTCGCGCGGACATTCTCCTTCGAATGGAGCGGCGCCGAGCGGTTCGTCCGACGGCTGTATCGGGGAGGGGTGCGCTGGCTGTTCAACCCTGTGATCGCGTGGACGATGGCGCTGATCGCCATCGGGGGGTTCGGCGCGTTCGTGGCGGTGGAACGCGCCGGGCACTACTCGCTTGGCGACAGGGCCGCTCCGTTGGAATCGATCGTGCTCATCCTGTTGGGATGGACGCTGACGCTCTCCCATGAGCTCGGACACGCGGCGGTCCTGATCCATCACGATCGCCGCATCAAGAACGCGGGCTTCATGCTGTACTTCGGCTCGCCGGCGTTCTTCGTAGATGCATCCGACGGACTCATGCTCGACCGTGGGGCGCGGATCATGCAGTCCCTGGCCGGACCGTTCGCGGAGCTCGTGTTGGCGGGCGCAAGCTCCATCCTCTTGTTCTCGCTCCCCAAAGGCAGCCTTGCCGAACTGTTGTATCGGTTCTCGCTGCTGAACTACTTCGTCATCTTCCTGAACCTCATCCCGCTGCTAGAGCTGGACGGATACTGGATCCTTTCGGACCTCATCCAGGTGCCTGATCTGCGGCCACGTTCCCTGGAGTTCACGCAGCACGAGCTGTGGCACAAGCTGCGGACGCGCGAGCGGTTCTCCCCGCAGGAGGTCGGCCTTGCTCTCTACGGCCTGGCGGGGATCGCCTTCACGCTGCTGGCGATCTGGATGGCGGTGTACTTCTGGCGCCAGACGTTCGGGAACCTCTTCTCAGGGCTGTGGCGGGGCGGGCTGGGATCCCGGTTGTTGTTGCTGGTGTTGGTGTTGGTTCTGGCCGGGCCCGCCGTTCGCGGGATAGCCAACCTGGTTCGTGCGCTGTTCCGGCGAGCGCGGAGCATCGCGCGGAAGGTCCGGTTCCGGTTGGAGACAGGGTGGCGCGTGGAGGCTGCCGAACTCATCGATGCGCTCCCCGCGTTCGAGGATCTGGCCCCTGAGACCCTGAGCGACCTGGCGGGAAGGGTCGTTCTGCGCGACATCCTCCCCGGCCAGGCGGTCACGCGCCAGGGTGACCGCGCCACGGCCTTCTACGTGATCAGGCGGGGAACCTTCAACGTCGAGACCGAGCACCATGAGACCGGGGACATCCAGCTCTTGGGCACGCTCGGACGCGGCGAGTCGTTCGGTGAGATCGGGTTGCTGCAGAACTCGCTCCGGCAGGCCACCGTGCGAGCGGCCGGTGAAGGCGAGGTGTTCGAAATCGACAAGGGCACGTTCGATCGGCTGCTCGCGGACCCGATCAACGCGCCGGCGTTCGCCCCGACCCTCCAGGCGCTGGCCGAACTCCGGGCGCTCCCCGTGTTCGCACATCTGGGAACCGAGCGTCTGGCCGAACTCTTGAGCCACGGCGGATGGGTGTCGTTCTCCGCAGGCGATGTGCTGATGGAACAGAGCGCTGTCGGAGACGCGTTCTTCGCCGTGGAATCTGGACGGGCGGACGTCCTCATCGACGGCGCGTCCGTGGGCACGGTCGCCGCGGGGGGGTTCGCCGGAGAGCTCGCGTTGCTCAACGATGCGCCGCGCACGGCCACCGTTGTCGCGCGCACCCCGATGCGCGCGTACCGCTTGAGTCGAGAAGGCTTCGACTCGCTCATCGCCGAAGCGTTCGGCCACGGTGCTCTCCGGAGCGCGAAACCCGCGACCTGGGAGCATTAGCCAGCCTGAGGAGGCCAGATGGATTGTTGGCACTGTCGCAGGACCGCGGTCGGAACGTGCCGCTTCTGCGGACGCGGGGTCTGTGAGGATCACGCGAACACGAAGCCGTTCGTCCTGGAGCTGTTCCGCGCGAACGAGTCCATGAAGGCGCTCGTCGTCGAAGACGCGCTCTTCTGCGGCGCGTGCAAACCGCGCCCGGCGCCCGTTGATCTGCCTGAGCTGGATGTGTGATGCAGAGCACACCCAAGCCTCCCCCGGCGTCACAGGCCAAGGCGTGATGAACGACACGGCCCTTTTGCGACGAAGGTCCTAGCCCTTCGCCGGGCGGCGCGGGAAGATAGCGCCATCGGAACCGCACCGAGATCTCGAGGGGATCTGCGGGGCCGGACGAGGAGGGGACACGACATGGCAGCGAAGAAGATCACCCCGATGGATCCGGACTCCAAGCCCGCCATCGAAGGCTCCGACAAGGCAGCGGCCCGGGTATCGAAGAAGGTCGCTCGCAAGGTCGCCCACAAGGTCACCCGCAAGGTGTCCCGCAAGGTCGCCCACTAGCACCCGCTCGATCTGCAGGAGGGCCCGGCGCGAGCCGGGCCCTTCGCATATCCGGAGCTCTCTGCGGCAGCCCGGCGGAACCACTAGGCTCGCCTGATGCCCGACAAGGAACTCAAGCTCGTCGAGGCCGAGATGGCGAAACGGCCCCCCTTTTCCGCCGGCAAGGGTGCGCCGGCTCGCGCGCTCGTGGGCACCGGCCACCTCCGCGTCTATCGCAAGGGGACCTACCTCTGTCATCAAGGGGAGGAGGCCCCCGACGTCTTCTTCCTGCTCACTGGGCGTCTGGAGGTCAGTTCCAGCTCGCCCAGCGGTACGCGGATGTTCCACGCCACCGTGGATGAACCGCAGTTCGTCGGCGAGCTGGGAGCGCTCGGGGACATCGCACGGACCGCAAGCGTGCTTGCTCTCGTTGACTCCACCGTGTGGGTGGGTCCGGCGGACGCGTTCGTTCAGGCGGTGGCAGCCGAACCCAACGTGTCCAGGTTGATGATCCGGGCACTGGCTCGGCAGGTGCAAGCGGGCCAGGCGTTCGTTGACGATCTGCTGTTCCTGGACCTCAAGGGGCGGGTGGCCAAGCGACTCCTCCAGATGGTCACGCCGGACCTGGACACCCTGCCACCCGACGGCTCACAGGTGCCGGAGGTGACGCAGGCGGATCTGGCGAGCCTCTGCGGCGGCAGTCGTGAGAACGTCGCCCGCATCCTGAAGGACCTGGAGCGCCGCGAGGTGATCCTGCGCGTCGGACACCGGTACACCCTGCGCAAGGTCGCGACCCTGGCGAAGATCGCCGACCTTTAGTCCGGAGGGGGCTCCAGGATCTCGCCGACGGCCCGGTGCGCCTGATCGATCGCCGCGTGGGCGAACGGCGTCCATCCGGCGTCCGAGTTCGCGATGGCGATGTTGCCCGCGCGGGCGCGAGCAGCCTCGTGCGGCGCGCCCTCGTCCGTGCCCAGGAGCGGATCGCCTCCGTAGGAGTAACCGTGGCCCCATCGGTTCACCGTGATGGCCGCGATGTCGCGATCCGCGTCGAACCCTCCCGGACCCAGCATCCTGGTCAGCTCGTCCCGAACCTGCCACTCGAACTCCTCGAACGTCATGGCGAGCAGCGCCGCCCGGCCGGCGCGATACCGCTGCCGGACGGTCCCTCCACCGGGCTGGGCTGGAACGTGCACCAGGTGGAGCAGCATGGGTTCGTCCGGGGTGCGGGGGCAGCGGTACGTACCCAGGCTGACCGGGTAGTCCAACTTCAGCCGCGTGAAGAAACCCATCGGGTTGGTGATCTCGTGCACGCCGAGCCGCACCCACGGATGCCAATCGCGAACGGCGACCTTCGTGTAGACCAGCGGAGCCTTGACATTCTTCCATAGGGCTTTCTGTTGCGGCGCAGGGAGTTCAGGCATGATGTCGGGGATCATCATGTTGTAGCCCGCCAGGACGCATCGCCGGGCCTGGACGCGGCGGAGCTCCCCGCCCTTGAGGTAGCCGATGTCCACGCCGCCGTCGGCATTGCGAACATGCACCGCCGTGCTCTCCAGCCGAAGTCGCGTTGGCTCCCCTGGCTGATCCAGCCGCGCGTAGTCGAATCGCGACATCACGATGTCGTCCATCGTGTCGCCCGGCGCCGCGCCGGGGATCAAGCTCCTGACCATGAGGCGCGCAAGCGACGCGTTCCCGTCGGGGAAGTGGTAGATGTACGGCTCATCCATCTCGGCAGCCGCCACGGGATCCACGGTCAGGTCCAGGCCGGCGAACCCCGGATATCCCGTTTCCATGGCGTTCAGCGCGGACACCCGGTCGATCCCCGTGGCGAAGAAGTCGTGTGAGCGGCCCTGGAAGGTGTTCGCCGCGTCCTCGTCCAGGCCCCAGTACTGGGTGATGTAGTCGCGGTAGCTGATCGCCCCGAGAAGTGCGACCTTCTCGGCCTCGCTCCGGCCCTCCAAAGGGTCGCGCGTGGAGGTGTACAGCTCGACCAGCGTCGCCTTCGCCTGCGCAGACACCGGGAAGTCGGCGATGAACTCCGCGGCGGGGCGTTCGTTCATCCGGTCTGCGGGGATGTCGTCGGCAACCATCCGCATCGGGTCGCCGGTGACCAGGGCGTCCCGGCCGAACGCCTCGCGGGTGAAGAACACGCCGCGCGAGAGCCCGAGCCCCGGATACAGCTCGCGATCGAACGCCGTCTCGAAGCGCGTGATGTCCACGCCGAGCGAACCGATCAGATCCTTGGCGACGGTGCTGTAGAGCGCGTTGGGCGACTGGATCGCCTCGCTTCCGCCGTAGCCGATCAGGAACCGGTCCCCCACCATGAACTCGTTGCGCTTGGCGTGGCCGCCGAAGTCGTCGTGGTTGTCCAGCAAAAGGATGTGGTCATCCGGCCGGCGCTGCCGGTAGAACGACGCAGCCGCGAGACCACTGATCCCCGCCCCCACCACTAGCAGGTCCACCTCATCCGTCACCGGCACGGGGTCGATGTCGAAACGTTCGCCGTCGCGTATCCGGTGGGCGCCGTCGAAGGAACCAGGATGGCTCCCGCGCATCCCCGTTCGTGCGGGAGGGTAGGAGGTTCCATCCAGATAGTCATGCCTGACCAGATCCTGCGGCATCGCGCGAGCCTAGCCGAGGTACCGTCTTCGCGCGTGCCAAACGAAGAGAGGGTGCATGGAACTCGATCACCAGAACCTC
>JANXVR010000013.1 GCA_025351565.1 Actinomycetes bacterium | reverse complement strand
TTCCCGAAGGTGGTGAACGAGCTCCACGAACGCGGAGCGAACGACATCCTGGTGTTCGGCGGCGGCATCATCCCGGCCGGCGACATCCCGCTACTCGAACAGGCCGGTATCGAGATGATCTTCACGCCGGGCGCGTCCACCGCCGACATCGCCGTCTGGCTGCGGGAGCGCCTGAGCGCCGCGACCGGCTGAGACCCCCCGTTTCCACACCCGAAGGAGTCACATGGATCTGTACGAGCACATGGGCAAAGATCTGTTCCGCGCCCACGATATCCCGGTTCCCCGCGGCACGGTCGCCGAGACCCCTGAGCAGGCGGCGGACGCCACCCGCGAGCTCGGCGGGCGATCGGTGGTCAAGGTGCAAGTTCAGGTCGGTGGCCGCGGTAAGGGCGGCGGCGTGGTGCTGGTCGATTCTCCCGAGCGCGCGGCCGAGGAAGCCGCTCGCATGCTCGGTTCGGACTTTCAGGGCCATGCGGTGACGAGGGTCCTCTGCGAAGAGCTGCTGCCCCTGAAGCAGGAGTTCTACACGTCGGTCCTGCTGGACCGTTCGAGCGGGGACTACCTCTTCATGATGACGGCCGAAGGCGGCATGGACATCGAGACGCTGGCGGTCGAACGTCCCGAGGCGCTCAGGCGTGTCCATGTCGACCCGATGCTGGGGCTTCGCACCTACCACGTGCGCGACCTCACCGAGACGCTCCCGATCGAGGCTCGCGAGCCGGCGGGCGACATCCTGCGGAAGATGTTCGCGATGCTCCGTGAGGAGGACGCGACGTTGATCGAGATCAACCCGCTGGTGCTGCTCGACGACGGGCGGGTGGTGGCCCTGGACGCCAAGGTGACGATCGACGACAACGCGCTCTATCGTCGGCCCGCGACGGAGGCGCTGAAGGAACAGTTCCCGATCGATCCGGTGGAGAAGCGCGCCAAGGATGCGGGGCTGCAGTACGTCAAGCTCGACGGCGCGGTCGGCATCATCGGCAACGGCGCCGGCCTGGTCATGTCCACGCTCGATGTGGTCGCGCAGGCCGGCGCCCGGGCCGCGAACTTCCTGGACGTTGGCGGCGGCGCCAGCGCCGACACGATGGCCACCTCGCTCGAGGTCATCCTGTCCGACCCCGCGGTGAAGTCGGTCTTCATCAACATCTTCGGCGGCATCACGCGGTGCGACGTGGTCGCGAACGGGGTGCTGGAGGCTCTGAAGCGGGTCCAGGCGACCGTTCCCCTCGTGGTCCGGCTCGACGGGACGAACGCGAAGGAGGGCCGGCAGATCCTTTCGGACGCAGCGCATCCGCAGATCTTCCCCGCGGCAACCATGTTGGAGGCCGCGCAACGTGCGGCGGATCTCGCGAACGGCGGGGTGGCGGCATGAGCATCCTGGTCAACGAAGACACCCGCCTGGTCGTGCAGGGCCTCACTGGTAAGGAGGGCACCTTCCACACGCTCCGCAACCGCTCCTATGGCACCCAGGTGGTCGCCGGGGTCACGCCCGGCAAGGCGGGGCAGGACGTCGAGGGCATCCCGGTCTTCGACACGGTGGCCGATTCGGTGCGCGAAGCCGGAGCCAACACGTCGATGATCTTCGTGCCGCCACGGTTCGCGGCCGAGGCGATCCTTGAGGCCGCAGACGCCGGGGTCGCGCTGGTGGTCTGCATCACCGAAGGCATCCCCGTCACGGACATGGCGCAGGTCCACAGCTACATCCGCGGGACGGGCACCACGCTGGTCGGACCCAACTGCCCCGGCGTCATCAGCCCGGGCAAGGCGAACATCGGCATCATCCCGCCCGAGGTGTGCCTGCCGGGCCGAGTCGGGTTCGTGTCGCGATCGGGGACGCTCGTGTATCAGATCGTGCACGAGCTGACGCAGCGGGGGATCGGGCAATCGACCTGCGTGGGGATGGGCGGTGACCCCGTGCACGGCATCGGGTTCATCGATTGCCTGCGGGCGTTCGAAGCCGATCCGGAGACCGACCTGGTGATCCTGACCGGGGAGATCGGCGGCGACGACGAGGAACGCGCTGCCGAGTTCGTCCGCGACCATGTGAGGAAGCCGGTTGTCGCGTACATCGCCGGGTTCGAAGCGCCGCCGGGCAAACGGATGGGCCACGCGGGCGCCATCGTGACCGGATCGAAGGGGACGGCTGCCGCCAAGGCAGAGGCTCTGGAGGCCGCGGGCGTCCGCGTCGCCCGAAACCCCAGCCAGGTGGCCGAACTGGTGCAGGACGCCCTGGCGTGAGCCGAACCGATCCCGGGGGCGCGGTCGCCGGGGGAGGGGGCCGCGCCGCCCTGCGGAGCGCTCGGAGCGGCGCGCTCGCGTTCGCGGGTGTGGCGTCGCTCGGCTTCCTGATTGGATTTGGTGAGTACGCCGCGAGCGGCGGCGCATACCGGCTGTGGACCTGGCTGAAGGTCGGCTCGCTCTACCTGGCGTCGTTCTTCGGCGCCGGTGTTCGGGTGGACGTGGGCGGGCAGGAGCTGTTCGTCCTGCGTCTGCCGTTGATGGCGGGGACCGCGCTGGCAGGGTGGCTGCTGTTCCGAGCCGGTCGCAGCGTGGCGCGGGCCGGCGCCTGGTCCGCCGGATGGGTGGTGGCGGGGTTCGTCGTGCCCTTGTGGGCGCTGGTGCTGCCCGCGCGTCTGCTGTTCCCGGATCTGGGCGGGCCGGGGGTGGATGCCACGGTTCACGCGATCGCCTGGCAGGTTCTGCTCTTCCCTGCGGTGTTCGCCGCCATCGTCGTGGCGGCGGGGGTGGTGTCGGGACGGGCGCCGGGTTCCCCGCGCGCGGCGTCGGCGCGCCGGATCATCGCCGGTGGGTGGAGGATGACCTGGCTGGCGCTCGTGTTCGCGTTCGCCGGGTTCCTGGTGGTGGCGGCGATCCACCCGGGGCGTGCGGCGGAGTACGGCCGGTGGCTGGGCTCGCAGGGGCGCGGCGGGACGCTCCTGGTGGGACACGAGCTCCTGGCCGCGCCCAACGCGGCGTTCTTCGCGCTCGCACCGGCGATGGGCGGGGCAACCACCGTCTCGGGGACGGCAGGGACGCGGACGCTCGCCGCCTCGGTGCGGATGTCGGGCCTCGGGCCGGTGGCATTTATCCCGCCCGGCGGCTACCCCGCGCGAGACTTCGGCTGGATCTTCTACCTGCTCCTGCTGGTTCCGCTGGCGGCAACCGTCGGCGGCGGGCGCTTCGCCGCGATGGGGGCAAGCCGCCCCGGTGCCCGGGCCGTTCGCGGCGCCGGGGCGGGTGTGGTGTTCGGCATGCTCATCAGCGCAGGGTCGGCGTTCGCCGCGGTCGCCGCGCCGCTCTCGCGGGCGCAGCTCCCGATCCATGTGGGCGTGGCGATGCCGTCCAGTGCGTTGCTGGCGATGGCCTGGGGGATCGGCGGCGGCGTGCTGGGGGCGTTGTTCGCGCCTCAGACGGCGGGCGTGGCCCCGGGCGAGGGTGCGGAGCCGCCGCTCAGCCCGACCTCGGCGTAGTGCGGCTCGATCTGCGTGTACCGGCGCCACGCCGCGGCCCACCCCGGGTCGTCCCGGGTGAACCGTTCCACGGGCACCGCGGGGCTGGTGCGGTCCCAGATCCCGAAGAACGAGCGGCCGTAGCCAAGCAGGTAGCGCTGTCCCGAGTGCGTGTACTGGAGGACCTCGTTGTCGGACAGGTCGGCCGTGGCCGTTGCCCCCGGGCCCTGCGACTGGGCGCCTTCGACGGCGACGTTCCCCGGCTCCAG
Source organism: Actinomycetes bacterium (assembly GCA_025351565.1). Classification (GTDB taxonomy): domain Bacteria; phylum Actinomycetota; class UBA4738; order UBA4738; family HRBIN12; genus JANXVR01. The sequence continues at coordinate 448 of JANXVR010000013.1, read as the reverse complement.
GGCGACGAAGCGGGTCCAGGCCTGGCGCCACCCGTCGTCGGAGCGCGGATAGCGCTCGGTGGGCGAGCCGGGCATCTGCCTGTCCCAGATGCCGAAGTAGTCGGTCCCGTACCCGAGCACGTACCGATGCCCCGAATGCGTGTACCGAACGGTGTCGGCCTGCGTGGTCGCGGCCTGCTGGACGGCCGGCACGGCGGCGACGTCAGCGGCCGTGGTGACGGACGGGGCGGGCGACGCGGCGGGCGACGCGGCGGCGTCGCCGGGTGCCGCCGTGAGGTCGCTGTGGCAGTACCGGCACTTGATGGCCTCGTCCTGGATCATCTCGGCGCAGAAGGGGCACTTCTTCACGGGGCTTCCTCCGGTCGTCGGGTTCGAGGGGCCGTTCGACTCCCTAGGCTATCGGAAGCACCGTGAAAGCACGACCCGAACGAACGAAGGCCCGGCACAA
>JANXVR010000274.1 GCA_025351565.1 Actinomycetes bacterium | reverse complement strand
CCGTGCCAGTTCAGGTAGTCCTCGTCCTCGGTCGCGCCCGCCATGTAGGACTGGAAGTCACCCTCCGCGTACCGTGACAGGAAGTCGTAGAAGAGACTGTTCTTCGCTTGCTCGGACAAGGTGTCGGTCCTTTCGCGTCAGGGGCGTCGCGGCTCGATATCGTTGCTCCCAGCTACGACCTCGTGTTGTCGAGCGGGCACGCAGTCGGAACCGACCCTGCTCCGAACGTCGGGTGGCGGAGGATCTAGAGTTGCGGGGTGTCGCGCTTGCGTCCGAGCATGTCTGACCGTCGAGGGCTCCGGGCGCTCGTTCCGCCCGGAGCCTGACTCGACTCGGTCTACTTCTTGACGTTGATCGACAGGTGCATCATCGGGCCGTGCACCAGGCACACGAGCCGGTAGGCGCCCGCCTTCGCCGCATCGAACGTGAACGACTGCCCGAACCCGAGGAGCCCTGAGCTCACGAACTTCGTCGGGTTCACGAGTCGGTTCGACGATGTCGGCATGAGGGCTGTCGGGTTGAACATGAGCTGGAACTTGTCGGGACTGCTGCAATCCGCGGGGGAAGCCGCCAGGGTGTCGGGCCCGGTGACCTCGCACACCGTCTCTATCAGCGGAACAGTCTTGAACGAGGACTTCGGCGCGGTCAAGGTGTGGATCTCGTAGTTGCCAAGGACCTTGACCTGGTCCCCGACATGGATCTGCAACCCCGAATTCACGAACTCGTCGGCGGACACGTTGTTGGAGAAGCCACCCGCGTGGATGGTGTACCGATGGTTTCCGTGTCCGATGTTGGCCTTCCCGACGTGCTGGGCTTGGGCGTCCGCCACCTCAGCGTCGACGTTCGTGGCCTTCTTCACCTGCGCGTTGATCTTCGCGACGACGTCTGAAGGCGTTGGGATCGCTGTGGCCGAGGGCTGTACGTTGACCGTTTCCTGCATCCCCGGGTGGATGAGGCAGATGAACGAGTACGTGCCAACCGGCGCGTTCACCTGCACGGAGAACGACGGCTGGCTCCCCGGGTTCGAGGGTTGGAACCCGCTCGACACGACGCTCGTTCCGTCGAAGGAACACGGCGCCGACGAGGTCCCGCACGCGAAGCTCGTCGGGTTCGCCACCGCGGGGTTGAGGACGATGTCCCCATCGTCGCCCCCGATGGTCGTGTCAGGTGCCTGCAAGGCGAACGGGAACGCGGCCGGGTCCTGCGGCCCGGGAGGTCCTTGATTGGTCGCGCGCCAGGCGTTCGCGTCGGATGCCGGGACCAGGGTGGCGGTGTGCGGTGCGTCGTTTCCAGCCCAGGCTGCTTGGATCACGTCACCCTGGTGCACCGAGATCATGGCGGGGAAGACCCGCAGGAAACTCCACGGCTCGCCCTTCGGCGGCTTCGCGTCGAACTGGACCGTGTACCCCGAGCTCGCGTGGGCGAGTGGCATGGCGGGGGCGAAAAGTCCGGCCGCGATGACGAGCGCCGTTAGAAGCGAGCGGCCTGCGAGTGAACGCATGTTCGTGCCCTTTCTCTGAACTGACGGTGGTAGGTGCTTTCTCGCGGACCGTACACCCGGCGATCGGAATCTCGCAACCACAGGCCGGAGACCGCCGTGCCCGGGCAACGAGGGTTGCCAAGCGGATGACCCTCCGGCCCCAGCGTCGGCGGTCAGGTGCTGCAGCACCCTGACACATCCGTCTCCGCGGGACTGTGGCAGGAGCTGCAGACGATAGACCCTCCAGGAGGCTCTCTGCAGCCCTTGGAAGCCGGGTCTGAGGACCCTACGGTTCATCATGGCCATGACCACTTCACCCCACCGCAGGAGTGGATCCCGTTCGTGGGCTTTTCGGCGCTCCGCACGACCGTCCAGGCGCCTTCTGGTGTCCAGATCGCCGACGTTCGCGTGACCTTGCCGGTGTTGACATCGACCGAGAGCCATGGGGTCGGACCGGATACAGCGGCCCGACCAAGCACCAGCACGTGCGTGGGGTCGGGAGACAGCATCCGCCAGATGGAGTCCGTCACACCTGCGTCCAGAGTCGAACCCGACCAGAACGTATCGGAGCCCGCGTACTCGCACCCAACCCGGAACCGCTTCAGGGAATAGAAGGGGATGTTCGACTCGGAGTGGATCGAGTGGCCGTAGCCCACGACGTAGTCATCGGGGCTCAGCCACGCGACCTGCGTCGGGAGGTCGGTGTCGACGATCGTTTCCCAGTAGCCCCATGTCGTCGGACTTGAGAGCGTCGCGCCGGCGCTCATGTCGTTGTTGCGCAGCACCTGGAATCGGGTCGGGATGTTATCTCTGCGAAAGGCCATAAGGGTCGATGTCGAGTTTCCGGCGTAGGCGTCGAGCAGCAGCGCCGACTGACCCCACGGCATGGGGACATCAACATGCCGCACCGTCGCGCCGTCGTAGGTCATGACCCGCGTCGGATAGGTGTCGGTCGTCATGTAGAACGTCGACCCGCTGGAACTCTCAGTCCAGTAGAGGCGAACCGGACCTTTGGGGTCGGTAGGCGCGCGAACGAAGACCATCGAGGCGATACTCCATTCCGCCGGGGTCTGGCGTACCGCTAGGACAGATCCATCATCGCCCAACAGGTAGATGACGGTCGACGGGGTGCCCGACGGTTTGCCGACGCCGACGGCGAGGGCGAGTTCCCTGCCGTCCGGGCTGGCCGCGAAGCGGTAGACGTCCGCCTTCGGGTGTGACCACAAGACTTGGGGCCTACCACCGCTGAGCGGTACGGCCGACAGGTGCAGCTTGTCATCGTGAAGGAGCGTTCCGGGCTGCAGCGAGGGCGCCGGCCAGCGCAAGCCGCCGAGCGGCCCGACGTCACCGGGGACCGCCCCGACGGAAGGGCTGGCTGGACTCACCGCCCGCGTTGCAACAGGGGTCGCCGTCGCGTCGGGAGCCGAATTGGGAGCCGAGCACGCACTCAGCGCGATGACCAGCGCGAAGGGCGCGAGTGTGGCGGGCTTCCTCATGAGTTGGCCGACGCGACGCTGATCAAGGCTTGACGTAGCGGACAGTGTTGTCGGGGCCGGGAGACCAGCTCTTGTTGTCGGTAAGGTTGACCCACTGCTACTTGAGGCCCGTAACAGACACGGACGGAAGTCTGATACAGCCTCATGATCTCCACCCCTCCAGCGGCAGCCGATCGCAGCGAGTGCGATCGGCCGGTCTTGCTCCGAATGTAAACGCGACGCTAGCCGCGGGCAAGCGCCGCGGTTAAGCTCGCGGGGTGCATGTCCTGGAGCGGTTCGCGCTGTTGACGACCCGCCCGACGTGCGTCCTTCCTCGTGGGCGCTGTCAAGCCCCGCCTGATGGTGGGCGCTGAGGGGCTCGAACCCCCGACCTTCGCCTTGTAAGGGCGAACCGAACGTGCAGGTCAGGGGCCTGAGCAGCGAGAACGGTGTCCCTGTGGGTCCCTCTCGGTACCTTGGGGTGGAACCGGGTCGTGATGCAGATGTGATGCACGGACACCGCATCATTCGGCGGTCGCCCGATACAGGCGCCAGCGGTCGGGCACACCCTTCAGCTCGCGCTCGCCAACGTCCTCGAATGAGAGACCTGAGCCCGCTACGAGGTCCTTGACGGTGCTTGAGACGATGACCTGGGAAGGCCCCGCCACGCCCGCGATGCGTGCCCCGAGTGTCACCGCGATGCCGCCGGCCTTGCCATCGATGGTTTGCACCTCACCGGTGTGGATACCGGCGCGGATCTCGAGTGGGAGGTCGCGGAGACTCTCGATCGCGGCTAGAGCGCAGCGAACCGCGCGAGCGGGACCGTCGAAGGTCGCGAAGAACCCGTCGCCCGCCGTATCCATCTCGGTGCCTCGGTGCCTCGCGAGCGCACCTCTGACGGTGTGGTGATGCTGCTCCACAAGAGAGCGCCAGGCGCGATCGCCGCCGCTGGCTGCGAGCGTGGTTGAGTCGACGATATCCGTGAACAGCACCGTCGCGAGGTAGCGGTCGAGATCCGTCTCCTCCTGCTGGATCGTCGAAAGGAAGCGCTCGACCTCCCCCGGCATGTCGTCCCCCACGTCCCACATATGCACGTCCCCAGGGAGTTCCGTGAGATCGGCGCCCGGGATGTGGGCCGCCAGGTACCGGCCGTGTTCGATGTCGGCAAAGACGTCGTCGCGGCGATGGATAACGAGCGTGGGCACGCGAACGGACGGCAGCAGATCCCGGATGTCGGTATCCCGGTCCACGCGGAACCCTCTAGCGGAATCGCCGGGGCCGCCGACGGAGAGCATCCACGCGACGAAGTCCTCGATCTCGCGCGGGTCGTCTCGCACCGCCGGGTGAAGCGACGCGACCCAGCGCTGAGCGAGTTCCTCGCTACCCCAGCCACGCTCGATGTCTGCGACTCCGGCGTCGAACTCGGCGAGCGTGGGGCCGATGGGGTAATCGGGCGCCCGGACCTCGCGCGCAGCTGCGCCGTAGACGATGAGCGCGGCCGTGCGTTCCGGCAAGGTAGCGGCAAACATGATAGCCACAGCTCCACCGGAGGGGTCTAGCCCAAGGAGAGCGGCCCGAGGCGACCCCGCGGCGTCCATGACCGCTCGAACATCTTCCATGCGGCCCTCCAGCGTGAGCTGCTGCTCCCGGTCGAGGATGTGGTCCGAAAGGCCCGTTCCTCGCCTGTCGAGGAGGATCAGTCGGCTGAACGAGGCGAGCCGCTCCAAGAACGAACCAGCTCGCAGGGCGCGCCAGATCTGACCGAGGCCCAAGCCCGATGCGACCAGGACGAGATCGATCGGTCCGTCGCCCACGACTTGGTAGGCGATGTGCACACCGTCGACGGTCCGGGCGTAGCGCGTCGCGGGGATCTGCACTCAGCTCACGGCCCAGTAGAGACGCCATCGGTCGGGGACACCCTTCAGCTCGTGCTCACCGGCGGCGTCTTCGTTCGCGACCTCTCCCGTGTGCAGCCCCGCGCTGATCTCGATGCCCAGCGGTCGCACCCCAGCCGCGATCGCTTCGGCGCCTCGCACACCGCGTGCGGACACGAAGTCGACCGAGCCGCTGGCGAGCACCTGGTAGGCGATGTGCGCACCATCGGCGGTCGTCGCGCAGCGGGTCTCCGGAGTCTCAGGCATAGGTGCGTATCACCTTATTAGAAGTGCCCAGCGGTCGGGAACGCCTTCAGCTCGGCGTTCAGGGAGCGTCGTCCTCACCGAAGTCACCCGAGGATCCGACGTGGCAGGGACCAACGGGCCGGGCGGCCTCCAGCATCGTCGTCAACCCCCCTGCGTGGGCGCTGAGGGTCTCGAACCCCCGACCTTCGCCTTGTAAGGGCGACGCTCTACCAACTGAGCTAAGCGCCCGCTCGCGCGGTGGTGTAGCCGCACGCGCGGCACACGATCTGACCGAGCATCACTCCCAGACGCGTCCCGCCGCATGCCGCGCACCGGTCCAGGTTCGCTGCCCAGTCGGCCTGCTCTCGCTGGCACTCCGGGCAGATCAGCACCTGCCGACCACCGGCCACCGCTCGCACCCAGGGCACTCCGCGCTTGTCGGGGTCGTAGGTGGAGCGGCCGCAGAGGGCGCATCCGGGCCCGGTGCCCGGCTCGATCGGCGCGTCGAACGGCCTCACGAGCGGTAAGGATACGCCGCTCAGGCGCCCTGAGCCCGATGGACCACCCGCCCCCCTGCCACGGTCATGTCGGCGCGCGCGTCGCCTATCGGCCCGGCGGACGCGTCGAAGAGGTTCCGATCCACCACCACCAGATCCGCGCGTTTGCCCACCTCCAGAGACCCCCCGAGGTCATCGTGGTTCACGTAGGCCGAACCCTGGGTGAACGCGGCGATCGTGGCGGCCAGGTCGAGCCGCTGCTCCGGGCCCCAGGCCGGCGTCTCGCGCGCCCACAGCGACACACGCGTGACCGCGACCTCCATCTGTTGGAACACGTTCGGCGAGCTGACCGGCCAGTCGCTCCCCCCGGCCATCACCGCGCCGCTGGCGCGGATGTCGGCGAGCGGATACATCCGGTTGTACCGCCCCTCCCCCACCCGGGGCACGGTGATCTGCGCCATGGCATCGTCGTAGCAGGCCCACAGCGGCTGCACGTTCGCGACCACGCCGAGCGCGCGCAGGCGTGAGATGTCCGCCGGATCCGGGGTCTGGATGTGCGCGATATGGTGGCGGGCGTCGTTCGGACCGTTGGTCAGGCGGGCGGACGCGACGGCGTCCAGCGCCATCCTGACCGCGCGATCCCCCAGCGCGTGTTGATGCACCTGGAACCCATGGGCGTCCAGCGAGGTGAACGCCTCGATCAGCGGCTCGGATCCGACGAACGTGATCCCGCGGCCGTGCGCGTCACCGAACCGACCTTCGTACGGCGACAACATGGCCGCTGTGCAGCTCTCCGGGCAGCCGTCGAGCATGATCTTGACGGTCCCGGCGCGGAGCCGTTCGCGGTCGCCGGTCGCCTCGCGCATGGCGAGCAGCTCGTCCACCTGCTCCATGCCGAGATGGCGATCCCACCACAGCGCCGCGACCACGCGCGCGGTGAGCTCGCCGGCGTCGTCCATGTCGCGGTAGGCCCGGAGCAGCTCGGGATGAACCCACGCGTCCTGCCAGCCGGTGATGCCCAGAGCGTGGAGTTCGCGCTGAGCCAGGAGGAGACACTCACGCCAGAGCGCTCGGGACGTCGGCGGCACGAACCGCTCCAGGAACGTGTACGCGGCGCCCTCGATCAGCGCGCCTGCTGGTTCGCCGGCGGTGTCACGTTCGATACGACCGTCCCACGGGTCTGGCGTGCGAGCGTCCCAGCCGGCGATCTCCAGCGCTTTCGTGTTCACCCAGCCACTGTGGACGTCGGTGTTCATGAGGAAGACGGGGCGGTCGGGCACCACCGCGTCCAGGTCCGCCTTGGCCGGGATGCCGCCGGGGAACGCGGTGATGGACCACCCTCCGCCGGTGATCCAGGGGATGTCGGGATGGGTGTTCGCGTACGCCGCGATGGCGTCCAGGTACTCGGTGAGCGTACTCAGCTGGTCCAGGTTCAGCTGCAGGAGGTTGCGCGCCGCGAACGCCGGGTGAACGTGTGCGTCCTGGAACCCGGGTAGGACCATCCGGCCGCCCAACTCGACCACCTCGCTGGCCGGCCCTTTCAGTTCTGCCACGTCGCGATCGGTGCCGATGGCCACGATCGTGCCGTCGCGCACCGCGACCGCCTGAGCCCAGCTGCGCGCGGCGTCGACCGTGTACACGACGCCACCCATGAGGATGAGATCGGCAGGCTGCATGGTCACGGCGGAGACCTTACCCCCGGGCGGGCGGCGTGTGGATGCCGCCGCTCCCGCGGGGTGTCAAACTGCCCCCATGACGCCTTCACTCCGCGCCGCGGGCAGCTCGTGGGCGGCAGCCACCCCCCACACCCTCGCCACCGACGCGGCGGCCGTCGCCTTCGAGCAAGGGGGAACCGCGGTGGACGCGGCGCTGGCTGCGGCCGTCACGCTCGCGGTGGTCTACCCACACATGTGCGGGGTGGGCGGAGATCTCTTCGCCTTGGTTCGGCACACCGACGGGGCCGTGATTGCGCTCAATGCCAGCGGGCGCGCGCCCATGGGCGCCGATCCCGACGCGCTCCGCGAACGCCACGGCCTCACCGTTCCCGCCTACGGGCCGGCACCCGTGACCGTTCCGGGCGCTGTGAGCGGATGGCGGCTCCTTCACGATCAAGGAGGGCGCCTCCCGTGGGCGGACGCGTTCGGCGCGGCGATCGCGTACGCGCACGACGGCGTCTCGGTGTCGGGCTCGTTGGCTCGCACCTTGGCCTCCGACCCCGAACGCCTGGCGGCCGACCCCGGTTTGGCAGGCGTGTTCTTCCGGGACGGCAGCCCGTTGAACCACAACGACCAGGTGCGCCAACCTGCGCTCGGCACCACGCTGCAGGCGATCGCCTCCTACGGACCAGCCGCCCTCTACGACGGCGATGTCGGAGGGCGGTTCGCGGCGGGTCTTGCTGCTGGGGGTGTCCCGATCACCATCAACGACCTCCGGTCGCACACCGCCGACCTGGGCGCGCCGCTGAACACGCGGTACCGCGACCTGGACGTGCAGGTCTGTCCCCCGAACTCGCAGGGCATCGTGCTGCTGGAGATCCTGGCGCTGATCGAACGGTTGGGACTGGACCCCGATCCGCTCGGCCCCGACGCGGGGATGCTCGCGCGGGTATTCCGCGCGGCGGCGCGCGACCGCGATCTCCACCTGGCCGACGCGGTCGCGATGCGGATCCACCCCGCATCACTCTTGGACGACGGGCACCTTGCGTCGCTCGCCGACGAGGTCCGGGGCCTAGACACTGGCGGAACCGGACCGGGCGCGACCTCCGGCACCGGCGACACCATCGCGCTCGTGACCGCGGACGCATCGGGCATGGCCGTCTCGCTCATCCAGAGCCTGTACCACGGATTCGGCGCCGGGATTTTGGAACCCGCGACCGGCATCGTGGCGCAGAACCGCGGAGCTTGTTTCACGTTGGATCCGGCGCATGCGAACACGCTCGCGCCCGGGAAGCGCCCGGCGCACACGCTCATGCCGGTGATGGTGCACCGAGGCGGCGAACTCGAGGCCGTCGCTGGAAGCATGGGCGGGTCCGCCCAGCCGCAGATCAACGCGATCAACCTCTTGCGGTGCCTGGATCTAGGGATGGAGCCGGAGCAAGCGATCGCGGCGCCGCGCTGGCTGGTCGGCGGGATGGATCCCGAGGCGGGCGATCCGTTCGTCGACGCAGAGGCGTCCGTTCCGATCGGCACCCAGGACTCCCTCCGGCGCAGTGGGTTCGACGTGCGCCTGCTCCCCGACTGGTCGGAAGACCTAGGGCATTCGCACATCATCCGCGCGGGTGCCGGCGGGCTCACGGCCGGCAGCGACCCGCGCGCCGACAGCGCGGCAGCCGCAGGGTGACCTGGTCGTCCCGGCGCCGACTCGTCACACTGTCCTGACGATGCCCTCATTCCCCGCCATGATGAATCCCGGGAGCGAGCTTCGGCGTGTCCGCTCGCTCATCGCGGATCTGGACGCCGTCGTGTGGGAAGCCGACACCCGCACCACGCTCTTCACATTCGTCAGTGAAGGAGTGCAGGACATCCTGGGCTACACGCCCCAGGAATGGCTCGCCGAGCCGAACTTCTGGGCCGACCACATCGTGGTGGAAGATCGCGAGCCGGTGCTACGCGAATTCGTCCGTGCGATCACCGGAGGCGGCAAGCTGGACGTGGAGTACCGGTTCCACGCCAAGGACGGCTCGGTGGTGTGGCTGCGCGATCTGGCCCACGTGGTCAAGGACATCCACGGCGCGCCCGCCCTGATCCGCGGCCTGATGGTCGAGATCACGCAGCAGAAGTCCACCGAGGAGGAGCGCGCTGATGCCGAGATGCGCTTCCGTCGCGTGGTCGAGCGCGTCCCGGCCATCGTCTACCTGGAGTCGGCGAGTGCCGATGAAGATGGCGTCGGTGCCGGCGAGACCATCTACGTGAGCCCGCAGGTCGAGTCCATCCTGGGCTTCACCCCGGACGAATGGCAGCGCGACCCCGTCGCCTGGGCGCGTCAGTTCCATCCCTACGATCGCGCGCGGGTGCGAGAGCAATACCGGGCTTCCCAGCTCAGGGACGAGCCGTTCATCTGCGAGTACCGGATGTTCGCCAAGGACGGGCGAACCCTCTGGTTCCGCGACGAGGCCGTCCTGGTCCGCGACGAGGCCGGTGCCCCGGAGCTCTGGCAGGGGATCATGTTCGACATCACCGGCGAACGGGAATCCGAGGCGCGGATCCTGGAGACGGAGGAGCGATACAGGAACCTGGTGGAGAGCCTGCCGGCCATCGTCTACTCCGAGGACGTCACCGGGACCGGACTCCAGATCATGTACCTCAACTCCCAGGTGGAGACCCTCCTGGGGATCAGCCGGGACGAGTGGATCAAGGACCCGGGCGTATGGCTCGCGGCGATCCATCCCGATGACCGAGCCGGCGTGGACAGCGTCAACCGCGAAACCGAGCGCAGCGGCGCCCCGTTCTCGATGGAATACCGGATGTATGCCAGGGACGGGCGGATCGTCTGGTTCCACGACGAGGCCGTCCTGGTCCGCGACGACGATGGGCGCCCCCGCTACTGGCAAGGCATCATGATCGACATCACCGCGCAGAAGCGTGCCGAATCCCTGGAGCACGACCTGGCCGTCGAGCGCGAGTCCGCCGACCATCTGCGCGCGCTCGACGACATGAAGAACACGTTCCTCCAGGCAGTCTCCCACGACCTGCGCACACCGCTCGCCGCGATCCTTGGTCTGGCCGTCACGTTGGAACGCGGGGAGGTCGTGGGGCTGGACGCGGAGGAGTCACGCGACCTGGCCGGAAGGATCGCCCAGAACGCGCGGAAGCTGGACAAGATCGTGAACGACCTCCTGGACCTGGACCGTCTCTCTCGCGGTCTGGTCGCCCCCGTCCTTCGGCCCATCGATGTGGGGGCGCTGGTCAGGTCGCTGGCCGAAGACTCGGATCTCCTGCGTGGACGCACGGTCCTGATCGACGCGGCGTCCGTTGTCGTGCCAGCGGACGCCGCGAAGGTCGAACGCATCGTCGAGAACCTCCTGGGCAACACCGCTAAGCACACTCCCCCGGACGCGACCGTATGGGTTCGGGTCGAGCCCGCCCAGAGCGGCGCCCTCATCTGCATCGAGGACGACGGGCCGGGCGTTCCCGCCGACCTGCGCGAACAGATCTTCGAACCATTCCTGCAGGGCACCACCCGTTCGAGCCATTCACCGGGAGTGGGTGTCGGCCTGACGTTGGTCGCGCGATTCGCGCAGCTCCACGGCGGGAAGGCCTGGGTGCAGGACCGGGAGGGCGGAGGCGCGTCGTTCCGAGTCTTCCTGCCCTTCGAACCCGTGGTCCCGCTGGAGGAGGACCGCAACGAGCATCAAGTCGTGGTCGCGGACTCCGACGCGAGCCAGGCGTAGGCCTCTTCCTCCTGCGCGAAGTGCAAACGCAGCACCGCGTGCAACCCGTACAGCACCCGGCGCAGGTCCATCAGATCCTCTGGTCCCGGACCGCCGGGCGGCAGGTCCTCCATCAGCGAACGGAACACCCGCGCCAGGTGATCGATCTCGATGTGGGCCCGCGCCATGCTGCTCATGGGATCGTCGCCGCCCATCAGCTTGGCCACCACCGGATAGACGGTCGCCTCTTCGTCTTCCTCGTGCTTGGGGAGCCGGTCCACGATGAATGACCGCGCGGCTTCCAGTTCCCTTCCCAGATCCTCAGGGTCCAGGCTCTCCAACCGGTCGGCGGTCTGCCTGAGCCGCTGCAGTTCGGGCATGAACTCGCGGTGCTCGGCGCGGAAGCGTTCGCCGACGTCCGTGGCCGGACCACGGCGGCCGCGGCGCTCGGGCCCCGTGACCGCTCGCAGCGCGTTGAGGATCGCTGCCACATCGATGAACTCCTGGACGACGGCGCCGGCGACGGGGCTGAGGAGCCCGAAGGCGCCGAAGAACATGAACCCGAACGCCAGCCCCATCCCCATGATCACGCTCTGCAGCGCGACAGATCGCGATCGCTTCGCGATCGCGATCGCCTCCACGAGGCGGTCCAGCCGGTCGACCACCAGAACCACGTCCGCCGCTTCCGACGAGGCGGTAGCCCCGCGCGCACCCATGGCCACTCCCACATCGGCTGCGGCGAGCGCCGGGGCGTCGTTCAAGCCGTCCCCGACCATGATGGTCACTCCCTCGGCTCGTTCGGCCTTGACGGCGTCGACCTTCTCGGCCGGGTCGCGTTCGGACAGGATGCGGTCCACGCCCAGCGCGGCGCCGACGGATTCGGCCACGTCGGGGTGATCGCCCGTCACCATGACCACGCGCGAGATCCCGGACCGCCGCAGCGACCGGATCACGCGCGGGCTGTCCGGGCGGATGGGGTCGTCGATGACGACCGCCCCCGCCACCTGCCCGTCCACCGCCACGAACACGGCCGAGGAGCCGTCCATCGAGGTCCGGCGGCGGACGTCGCGCGCGGCTCCCGGCAGCGGCCCACCCTGCGTCACGTACGCCGACTTCCCCAGCCGAACCTTCCGGCCGTCGACCACGCCTTCGATCCCGGCTCCATGCTGTTCGTGGACCTCGCCGGGGAACTCCAGCGTGAGCTTGCGAGCGTGCGCCTCGCCGACCAGGGCGGTCGCGAGTACGTGCGGTGACACCTGGTCCAGCGAGGCCGCCAGGCGCAGGAGTTCGTCGCCGCCGATGTCGCCGAACCCTTGCACATCGGCGACCTGCGGCACGCCGGCGGTGAGCGTCCCCGTCTTGTCGAACAGGAGCACGGTTCCCCGGGCCAGGGTTTCGAGCGCGCCACCGCCCTTGACGATGATGCCGCGCTTGGCCGCCCGGGATATGCCTCCCACCACCGCGATGGGCACCGCGAGCAGAAGCGGGCACGGCGTCGCAACCACCAGCACCGAGAGCGCGCGGATCGGCTCGCCCGAGATGGCCCACGCCGCGCCCGCCATCACCAGCGTCACCGGGATGAAGATGGCCGCGTACCGATCTGCGAGCCGCACGAACGGCGCCTTCTCCTGCCCGGCCTCCTTCACCAACCGGACGATGCCCGCGTAGGTCGAAGCCTCCGCGGTGGCGATGGCGCGCAGATCGAAGGCCGGCCCCGCATTCACCGCGCCCGAGCGAACGACGTCCCCGGTGGCGCGCTCCACGGGGCGCGACTCCCCCGTGAGCGCGGCTTCGTCCAGCACGATGTCGGACTCGGTCAAGCCGTCAACCGGCACGACCTCACCGGTCTTCACGAACAGCCGGTCACCGACCTGGACATCCTCGATGGGCCCGGTGTGGAGCTTCCCGCCCTCGTAGCGGGTAACCGTGCGCGGTGCACGTGCGAGCAGCGCCGACAGTTCCCGGTGGGCAACCCCGTCGGCGTAGGTCTCCAGCGCTTCACCGCTGGAGAGCATGAGCGCGATGACGGCGCCGGCGAGGTACTGGCCGAGCGCGAGGCACCCGGCCGCGGCCATGAGCGCGATGAGATCGACACCCGCTTCCCGCCGGAGCAGGCCCTTCATCGTTCCCCAAGCGAGGGCGAGGAGGCCTATCCACGTGGTGATGGCCCACGCGACGTGCGCCGAGCCGTTCGCGCCGGCAAGATGGTAGAGGCCGCCGCTCGCGATGCCGATGACCGACGCAGCAAGCCAGAGCCGGGAGCGTAGCTGCGAACTCATCCCGCGGATCTTCGGCCCCATCCGCCGAAGCTACCAGCCGAGACTCGTTATTCGGACCTGCGGAGGCGCTCGTCGATGGAGGCCTGGAGCTGGGCGAAGTGCGCGTCGATGGCGGCCGAGAGCCCTTGGTGCTGGGCGCCGAGTTCGTCGTGGACGGCTTCCAGCCGATCGAGCCGCTCTGGGTCCACCCCTTGGATGCGGCTGACGACACCCTCGAGTTCGGTTTCGAGGCGTTCCAGGCGCTCGGTCAAAGCGGTCAGGCGGGCGTCGTCCGCCTTGGTGGCGGGATGCAGCAGGGTGACGGGAGCCACGCTGCCCTCGTCGTCCTCCGGCGGCGCGCCCGCGACCTCTACGGTCAGGTCGTCTTCGACCACGGAGAGCATCTCGGCCGCCGGTGCCACGGTCCGGGTGGCTGTCCGGGTCGGCGTCTCTTCTGCGCCGTCACCGCGCAACCGTGCCTGCAGGTCCATGAGGCTGGATACCACTACTTCGTGCGCCGTTCCGTCACTCACCGTGTTCTCCCGAGATCAGGGGGCCGTCGGTCCCTCATGGATGGTACGTCAAACGGGAGACCTGGGTAAACCCGCCATCCGGTACCTTTCCTGCGTGGCGATATCGATCTCCCGGCTCAGCGTGACCCCGGTGAAGGGTCTTGCCTTAGCGCACCCCGACCAGGTCACCCTCACCTCCATCGGGGTTCCGGAGAACCGTTTGTTCTTCATGATCGACTCCAGCGGCGCCATGGTTTCGGCCGACAGGTTCGGCCCGATGCAGCGGATCCGGGCGAACTTCGACCCGGCGCGGGATGTCCTCGGCCTCACGTTCCCGGACGGATCGCTCGCCGACGGCCACGCAGCCGGGGCGGGCGAGCCCGTATCGATCGACTTCTACGGGCGACTCGTGGCCGCGCACGTGGTGCCGGGCCCGTTCGCAACAGCCCTGGCCGCGCATACCGGGCTGGACGTACGCCTGGTCCGAACGGACCAACCCGGTGACGGGAGCGACGTCCATCACCTCACGCTGGTGTCGTCGGCGTCGGTTGCAGCGCTCGCGCAAGCCGCAGGCGCGCAGAGCGATATCGATTCCCGCAGGTTCCGCATGCTCTTCGAGCTGGACGGCGCGGCAGCCTACGAAGAGGACACCTGGGACGGCCGGCTCTTGCAGATCGGCGAGACCACCGTGCGTGTGTGCGGTCAGGTCCCGCGATGTGTCATCACGACCCAGTCGCCAACCACCGGTGAGAAGGACCTCGAGACGCTCAAAGCGCTCGCGTCCTCGCGCGGGCGGATGAAGGACGGCACCGGGCTGCCGTTCGGGATGTATGCAGAGGTCGAGGAACCCGGCCGGGTTCGGGTCGGCGATCCGGTGGCGCTCGTGTCGGCGCTTTGAGGGGCAGCCGCTAGTCGGGCTGGGCCGGCGGGAACCGGAAGGTGAAGATCGAGCCGCCGTCAGGGCCCGTTTCATACTCCAGATCTCCGCCTTGCAAACGCATGATCCTCCGCGATAGGAACAGGCCCACACCGAGACCTCCGTGCTGGCGCGTGTCGCTGGAGTCGACCTGGGTGAACAGCTCGAAGATCCTTTCTTGCTCCTCCGGCGGGATGCCGGGGCCGTGGTCTGCCACGCGGACCAGCAGGGCGCCTTCGCGCTCGGCTGCCTGGATATCCACCGGCGCGCCGCCCGAGTAGTCCAGGGCGTTCTCCATCACGACCGCGATCGCCTGGGCCGTGAGGGACAGGTCAACCACCGGGCGGCGCAGTTCCGATCGCGGGTCGATGGAGATGTTGAAGGCGGCAACCTCCCCGGCTTGGAATCCCTGCGATGCCAGCTCGAGGATCTCGCTGGGGGACCACGGCCGTCCCGGAGAGAGCATGTCCCGGCGATCGAGTTTGGCTGCGGCGTCCACATGGCTCACGAGCCGACGCAGCCTGGCCGCTCCCCTGGTAACGCCTTCCACGAGAACCGCCAGTTCGTCTCCGGTCAATCCTCCGCCCGCGGACCTTAATGTCAACGCAGCACCTTGGATCACGGTCATCGGCGTGAACAGTTCGTGCGCGAGGAGCTGGATCAACTGCTCCTTGTCCCTCATGTTCGCAGTCACGGCTTCTTCAGCCACCTTCTGAGCCGTGATATCGAACTGGACCCCGTGGAACAGGGTCGGTCTGCCGATCCGATCGAACTCCAACACCTCCGCCCGATCGAGCAGCCAAACCACTCGTCCATCCCTCGCAAGCATCCGATACTCCATGTCGAACGGCACGCCTTCCTCGACGGATCGGAGCGTGCCGGCGACAACACGCGCCCGGTCGTCCGGGTGGGTGCGCGCTAGCCACAGGTTCGGGTCCGCGAGCCATTCTTCCGGGGCGAACCCCAGGATCCGCTCGATCTGCGGACTGATGTAGTTCTCGGCGACATGATCCACGTCGCGATCGACATGCCAGTCGTAGATGATCACGGGAACCTGTTCTACAAGCGTCCGGTAGCGGGCCTCTGCATCTTGGAGTTCCCGGGATGCGCGCCTCTGTTCCGTGATGTCTCGGGTCAGCTCCAATACCAGGTTGGGGTCCCCAGGGAGCGCGACGGCGCGGGTCTCCAGCCAACGGCGGGTACCTTTCAGTCCGACGATCTCGAACTGCAGCGACTCGCTAGCCTCTTCCCTCGCCCGTTGGATCAGTGACAGGAAAGCGTCCCGGTGCTCCGGCGCGATGATCCCCAGGATCGACGTTCCGACGAGCTGATCGGCGCGGTCCGCCTCGAGCATGGCCAGCCCGGCCCTGTTCATCTCCAGGAGGGTTCCGGCGCGCGTGAGGACCTTCACGCACTCGGGTTCCACCTCGACCATCACCCGTAGCCTCTCGCGGCTCTGTCGTAGCTCCGCGAGCGTCCTGTCACGCTCGAGCTCGGCGACCCGCCTGCGCGTGATGTCCTGGAAGGTGCACACGACTTCCGCCACATCCCCCCGGGACGTAAGACGGGGGTCGGCGTTGACGAGAAGCCAGACCCGCTCCTCCGATCCGGGACGGAGCACGCCCATTACCACATCGTGCACGGGAGCCCGAGTCTCGATCGCCTGAGGAACCGGGTGGGTCGGGCCCGGGAACGCGGATCCGTCTTCGTGGATAACGTCCCAGCGCGGGTCGAACGAGGTTCTTCGGAGCAGCTGGTCTTCATCCAGTCCGAGCAGGTCGAGCGCCGCGGGATTGCCGGCCAGGACCTCGGCGTTCGGGCCTTGGATGAGCACCCCGACGGAAAGGTCGTCAAGGAGCGCCCGGTAGCGCTGCTCGCTCTCCACCAGCACGACTTCCGCTCGGTCGCGGAGCACTGCCGAACCCAGGATGTGGGCAACCGAGCCGACCAGGTCGATGTCGCGGGTATCGAAGAAGCGACACTCGTCGGCGTAGATGGCGAGGATCCCTACGGGGTGCTCAGCATCACCGATCACCACCGAAAGGCCACTCACCACGCCGACCTGGCGGAGCAGGACCTCGTCGAAGCGCGGATCGGTACGCAGATCCTCCACGATGACGGGGGCGCCCGTAAGGACCGTGACCCCGGCCCACGACTCGGGGCCCGCGGCAACGGGGCCCGTGGCCGCGATCCCGACCCCGGCTCGAAGCAGGAACTCGCTACCGTCCGGAACCAGCTCCAGCACGACGCATGAGGGAACGCGGAGCAGGGCGGCGACCTCTCGAGTTGCCTGGTCCATCACGTTCTGGAGGTTGCTCCCAGCCGTGCCGAGAAGGCCCAGTCCGGCTAGGGCGGTCTGCCGATCCAGCTCCGCTTCGAGATCGGCAACGGAGCGAGGGCCTCGGTCGGTCGACGCCAAGAGACCTCCTGGAGTTCGGTTGCCGGCGGCCGGGTCTGCGCAGGGCCGGGAGCGGACGTGAGACGGCCCATCCTAGCCCGTGGTCACGCGGGGGATGTGTGGGGCGGGCAGGGCTCGAACCTGCGACCGACGGATTATGAGTCCGCTGCTCTGACCGACTGAGCTACCGCCCCGCATCTCTTGTAGCTTCGCACGCTTGAAGGGTGCCGAACACGGTCGCCCGTCAGAACCCTTCGTCGAACTCGGCGTCCGTGACCGGGTCCGCCCATTCTGGGGTGCCGCCACCGTTGACCGCGACATGGACCAACGGCGCGTCTCTGGCGGCGCCGTGGAAGTGCCATTCGTCTGGACCGACATGGATCACGTCACCGGGCAGGAGCAGATGGCCCCGCTCCCCGCGGGTCCGGACGCTGCCGCGACCCGTGACCCCGTAGAGGAACTGGCCGCCGGGGTGGCGGTGCCAGTGCGTCCGGGCCCCAGGAGAGAAGTGCACGATCCCCAGGTTGGTGCCGTCTGGATCGCTGATGGTGCCGCGTAGCCAAACCTCGCCGGTGAAGCGGCCGTCATCTCCACGTTCGAACCTGCCCTCGGCGCCCGCCGCGATCTCCATCCAGTCCTCCCATGGTCGGTCGCAGGAGCCTACCCCCGCGCAGAGTGTCCAGGTTTGGGAGGATGGAGCCATCGCGATCCCGGAGGTTCCCGACATGACCGACTACCGAACCGAGACCGACAGCATCGGCGCCGTGGATGTGGACGCCTCCCGCTACTGGGGGGCGCAGACCCAGCGCTCACTCCACCATTTCTCCATCGGCTGGCCGTCCGCCGACAGGATGCCGATGGAGGTCGTCCACGCCCAGGCCGCGCTCAAGAGAGCCGCCGCCATGGTGAACGCGGACGAGGGTCGATTGGACCGGGTCGTGGCGGATCTCATCGTGTCCGCCGCCGACGAGGTGATCTCCGGCGCCCTGGACGAGCACTTCCCCCTCTATGTGTGGCAGACGGGCTCGGGTACCCAGACCAACATGAACGTCAACGAGGTCATCTCCAACCGCGCCATCGAGATGGCAGGCGGCGTCATGGGTTCCAAGACCCCCGTCCACCCGAACGACCACGTGAACATGTCGCAGTCGTCCAACGACACGTTCCCCACGGCCATGCACATCGCGGCCGCGCAGATGATCGTCGAACGGCTCGTCCCCGCCGTGACCGCGCTGCGCGATGCCCTGGCCTCTCGAGCCGTGGAGTTCTCCGACGTCGTCAAGATCGGTCGGACACATCTGCAGGACGCCGTGCCACTGACCCTCGGGCAGGAGTTCGGAGGGTACGTGGCGCAGCTGGACGCCGGTCTCTCTCGGATCCAGGCGGCCATGCCCGGCTTGTACGAACTCGCGGCCGGCGGGACCGCCGTGGGAACCGGGCTCAACGCTCCGCCGGGGTTCGCCGAGGCGGTCGCCGCGAAGATCGCGGAACTGAC
>JANXVR010000265.1 GCA_025351565.1 Actinomycetes bacterium | reverse complement strand
CTACAAGATGAGCCTGGCCCCCGAGTAGTTCCTAGTACAGCGGACGGGCGCCTTCGGGCAGCAGCCCGGGAAGCGCCGCCAGCCCCAGGATCTTCTCCGGCGGGACGGGCCTGGAGAAGTAGAACCCCTGTGCCAGCCTGCATCCGTTGGCGCGAAGGAACTCGTACTCGGCTTCGGTCTCGATACCCTCCGCCAGCGGCACCATGCCGAGCGTCTGCGCGAGCTGGATCATCGCGCGAACCATCCCGGCCATGCGCACGTCCGCTTGCACATCGCGGACGAACGCCTGGTCGATCTTCAGGATGTCCACCGGCATGTGCTTGAGCCGGGCCAGCGACGAGTAGCCCGTCCCGAAGTCGTCCAGCGCCAGACGGACGCCCCAGGAGTGGAGTTCGGTGAGGATCTTCTGGGTCCGGTCGGGCTCGGCCATCGCGGTTGACTCCGTGATCTCGACGACGATGCGCGTGACATCCACATCGGCGGCATGAAGCTTGGCCAAAATCTTCTCGGCCAGGTGCGCCGACCACAGCTGGCGCGGCGACAGGTTGAACGAGACCTCGATGTCCAGCCCCTGGTCCATCCAGGCCCGTTGCTGTGCCGCCATCTGGTCGATGACCCAATCGCCGATGGCCTCGATCAGGCCCAGCTCCTCGGCCACAGGGATGAATTCCCCCGGCGCGACCAGTCCTCCGTTGGTGTCCTGCCAGCGGATCAGCGCCTCGGCTCCCACCATCCGTCCGTCGGCGAGGTCGACCACCGGCTGGTAGTGCAGCACCCAACTCTCCGCCTCGACCGCATGCCGGAGGCGGCTCCCGAACGAGAGCCGCTCCGCGGGATCGTCGTCCCCGGTCGAGAAGAAGGTGTGTCCGCCCGGGTCGGTTCGCTTCGAGCGGAACATCGCTGCGTCAGCGTTCATCATCAAGGTCTCGACGTCCAGGGCATCGATCGGATAGAGGCTGATCCCGATCGACCCACCGGCGAAGAACTGCGTGCCGTGCAGATCGAAGGGCTCGCGCAGCGCGTCCCGGATGCGCCCGGCGATCGTCTCGGCGACCTCCGTTGCCGATTCATGGTCGGCGCCCGGCGCAGGGTTCCGATCCAGGTCCCCCAGCAGGATCAGGAACTCATCACCCCCCTGGCGGGCGACGATGTCCGTGTCGCGGGTGCACGCGCTGAGCCGGACCGCGAGCTCCTTCAGCAGGAGATCGCCCGCGTGGTGTCCCAGCGAGTCGTTGACGAGCTTGAAGTTGTCCAGATCGAGGAAGAGCACGGCGACCGACAGATCACTCCGTGCCGCGCGATGGATCGCCAGCTCCAGCGTCTGCTCGAAGAGCGCTCTGTTCGGAAGGCCGGTGAGCGGGTCATGGTAGGCCAGGTGCTGGATCTGCGCCTCCGCCTCCTTCAACTGGGTGATGTCGAACATGAATCCGTGCTCCAGGACGATCCGGCCTTTGGAGTCGCGCACGGACTGGGCCCGGTCACGGATCCACACGACGCGCCCGTCCGGCGTGAGCACCCGGTAGTCAGAGAGGTCACCCCCGGAGCCGTCGACGAACGCTTCGTACTCCCTCACGATGAGCTCGCGGTCCTCCGGGTGGATCAGTTCACGCCACAGGTTGGGGTCCGTGCAATAGGCCTCGGCGCTGACGCCGAAGATGGTTTCGATCTGCGGGCTCACGTAGGTCGTGCCGGCACCGCCCTCGTCCACGTAGACGATCGCCGGGATCTGTTCGATCATCGATTGGTACAGAGCGTTCGCCTGGAAGCGAGCCTCCTCCGCCTCGCGGCCGGCGACGATGGCCGAGGCGTCCCGGAGGGTGACGATGCACGAGTTCCCGTCGCTCGCCGTCCGGACCTCGACCGGCAGCACGGAGTCACCGGGCCGAAGGCAGAGCGCCTCGAACGCCTCGCTCTTCTGCCATCCGGGAACCAATTCGGAGATGGCGAGATCCTGGAGATCGGCCGAGGTGCGGCTCGTGAGGGCGCAGGCGGCCGGATTGGCGAAGACGATCACGCCCTCCTGCAGAACTAGGATCGCCTCCGGCACCTTGGACAGCACGGAGCGAGAGGCCCGGGTCGCCTCTGGCGAACCAGGATCATGGGTCGGTTCCTCGATGGCGCTCACGAGCCCGCTTACTCCCTTCTGGGGCACCCATAGGACATCGGTCGCGTGACAGCGCAACCTGAGCACACAGGCGGAAGACGGCTATCGTCCGTACCGAACTGTCGGCGACCAGACGAGGAGGGCATCGTGAAGTGGGTGACCAGGCCGGAAGACGGCGTGAGTCTCGCCGAGCCTGGTGCGCCGAGGGGGTGATCGCACGTGGAAGCTCACCTGGTCGAGGCACTGAACCGCTGGTTCGTGGCCGGCGCCCTGCGCGCCGACCTGGCCCGGGTGCTGGCGATCGCACCGCTCGCGGCCATCGGTGTGCTGATCGTTGTCGCGTGGGCGACGCCTGACTCGGATGCCCCGGAACACCGAGCCGAACTGGTGTTGGGCGTCCTTGGGGCCGTCGGCGGGCTGCTGCTGAACCTCGCCGTGGGTCATCTCTACTACCGGGCCCGTCCGTTCCTGGTTCTGAACGTGCATCCCCTGCTCCCGGAGGCGGTCGATTCCAGCCTGTTCAGCGACCACCTGGCGGTCGCGGGGGCCGGGATCACGGCGCTCCTTCTGGCTCGGCCCAGGCTGGGCTGGACGGCGGTCGGCTTGGGGATCCTGCTCGCGCTCGGTCGGATCGGTGCCGGGGTCCAGTACCCGAGCGACTGCCTCCTCGGTGCGGCGATCGGTGCCGAGGCGGTCCTGGTCCTCCTGCCGCTGCGGGGGCCGGTATCGAGGGCACTCGCCGCCGCCTACCCGGGGAGCGGGGAGCCGGAGCCGAAACCCGAACACGCCTTCGTTCACCGGCATCGCCTGGCGATCTCACTCGTCGTGGCGCTGATCCTCTTCGTCGTGGGGTACGGCCTGCGGGCGCTCCAGGACAGGGGTTGGAGGGAGGCCGCCCTCAGAGCCCAAGGGATGTTGAACGCCAACTCGGCCCCCGCACCTCCAGCCGAGTTCGCGACGATCCCGATCGAGACCATCGCGGCCGGGAAGAGTCCCGCGACCTACGCCACCGTGGTGGGCGACGTGACGCAGGTGAGCCACGAACTCGATGGCGACTATCACATCCGGGTACAGGGTCATGGCGCCTTCCTGGTCCTGGAGATCCAGCCGGAGTTCCCTCTGGTTCCACCGCACGTGGGGCAGGAGATAACGGCCTGGGGTGTCGTTCGCCACGACGGGCTCCACAACTGGTGGGAGTTGCATCCGCTGATCGGATGGCAGCCGGGTAACGTGGCGGGGCCGCAAGGAACGGGGTCGGGTTCTACCGACTGAGGGCCGGTGTGATCGGGCAGGAAGAGCGGAGATCAGGTGGTGGCTGGCATCAGCGATTGGATACTGTCCCTCGGCGGCTGGGTGGCGCTGACGATCGTGTTCCTCGGCCCCGCGCTGGAATCATCGGCATTCCTCGGCTTCCTCTTCCCAGGGGAGATCGCGGTGCTCCTCGGGGGTGTCCTCGCTTCTCATGGGCGGGTTTCACTTGCGGCGGTGCTGGTGGCCGCCATCTCTGGGGCGATCGTCGGAGACACGATCGGCTACTTCGTGGGGCGCCGCTGGGGACACCAGATCCTCCTTGGCGTGGGCCGTCGCATCCCCTTCCTTCGCCATCGGATCGATGACCACCTCGCGTCGGCTCGGGCCTACCTCAAGCGCCGGGGAGGCGCAGCGGTCTTCCTCGGGCGGTTCACCGCCGCGCTGCGCGTGATGGTCCCCGGGCTGGCGGGGATGGCGGAGATGCCCTACGGGGAGTTCGCCGCCTACAACGCGATGGGGGGGCTGCTCTGGGGCTCCGCGTTCGTGCTGCTCGGCTACTTCGCCGGAACGGCCTGGCAGCGGGTCGCGGGAGACGCGAGCAAGATCGGCTTGGGTCTGCTCGTCGTGGTG
Organism: Actinomycetes bacterium; assembly: GCA_025351565.1. GTDB lineage: Bacteria > Actinomycetota > UBA4738 > UBA4738 > HRBIN12 > JANXVR01. The sequence goes on along the minus strand of JANXVR010000265.1, from coordinate 1,388 downwards.
CTGATAGGTCTCGTCGCCGGGCGTCTCCTCAAGAGCGTGAAGGAGCGCGGTGAGCCACTGCCTGATCGACTGGCCCGTATCGGCGCGATCGCAAAGCTTCGCTCACGGTTCCCACGGCAGTCGGCATGGCTCGCGACGAGGGTCGACACGAACTCGCCGCGAGGGTTCACCTTGAGCGCCGTGATCCTTACGGGCGCGATCTGCGGCTGGATCTTCCTGGGACTCACGCAGGACGTCGTCGCGAACGAGGAAGCCGTCCGCTCCGACCCGGGGATCACACGGTTCTTCGTGGATCACCGAGCGGCCTGGGCGACCAGCTTCATGAGGGGCGTGACTTGGCTCGGGTCGAACGCCATGTTGATCCCGGTGGTGGTGATCCTGGGCGCCTATCTGTTGTTCAGGCGGAAGGGCTGGCGGCCTGGCGTGCTGCTGGTCGCAGCTCTGGCAGGGGCCAACGCGTGGTACCGCCTGGTGAAACCCCTGGTCGGCCGCCCGCGACCTCCGCTCGCGCTGCATCTCGTCCGAGTGTCCGGGGAATCGTTCCCGTCCGGGCACGCCACGGCGGCGATCGCCGTCTGGGGGATGTCGGCGGTCGTCATCTGCACCGGCCGCTCAGCGTCCTTCAAGGCGGCGGCGTGGACGACCGCAGGCCTCGTCGTTCTGCTGGTGGGGGCTTCGCGCATCTACTTGGGTGTTCATTGGTGGACGGACGTTATGGCAGGGACCGCGTTGGGCGGCCTGTGGCTCTGCTTGCTCGTGGGCGCAACATCGCGCAGCCGATCCGTGGCGACACAGACGGGGTAGCGCTCGGTTCGGTGGTTCAGGCGCTCCAGAACGCGTCGGCGGCCGCCTGGTCGAACGGCGTCACCCAGATCTCCTTCGCCTTGCCGTCTTCGACGTGGAACACGAATACCTGGGCCAAGGTTGCCGTGGCGCCGCGGCGCGTTGCGGTCGCGTTCACCAGGGCAACGACGTGGTCGTCGTCGGCCAAGATCGCGTGGATCTCCTGGCTGAAGGAATCCGCCTCCTGCGGGATGCGGGCGAAACTCCCGAAGACAGCCTGCTTGCCCTCGAAGTCACCCGCGATGACGCCCGTCCCGGAGGCATGCCACGCGATGTCGTCCGCCATGATCGCATCGAGCGTCGCCATGTCTCCAGCGGCGAACGCCTCGAAGCCCTTCCGAACCAGATCCGCGTTCGGGTGTGCCATGGTTCCCTCCCGTTCTCTAGGGTTCCCAACTTCCGGCGTCGGGGCGGGGGGACTCGAACCCCCGGCCTCCTGCTCCCAAAGCAGGCGCGCTACCAGGCTGCGCTACGCCCCGATGGCCATGAGTTTAGGGCCCAACGGCGGTAGCGGCCGGGACCGTTGTCCCACTAGGCTCGCCCTT
>JANXVR010000264.1 GCA_025351565.1 Actinomycetes bacterium | reverse complement strand
CGGCCGTCGTCGCCGAAGTTGCCGCCCGGCGCCACGCCCAGCCCGCCGATCAGCGCCGCACCCAGCTCGCTCACCACGTCACCGTAGAAGTTCGGGAGCACCAGCACGTCGAAGCGCTCGGGTGCCTGCACCAACTGCATGCACAGCGCGTCGATGATCCGGTCCTCGAACTCGACGTCCGGATACTCGGTCGCCACGCGCCGAGCCACCTCCAAGAAGAGTCCGTCGGAGAACTTCATGATGTTCGCTTTGTGGCTCGCGGTGAGCTTCTTCCTCCCACGCGCCCGCACCAGGTCGAACGCGAACCGCACGATCCGGTCGCTGCCGCCTTCAGTGATCGACTTGATGGAGATCCCGCTGTCCTCGCGGATGTGGTGCCCCGTGGCGTCCTCGATGAACCCGATCAGCTCGGTGGCCGCGGCCGTTCCCATCTCGAACTCGTAGCCCGTGTACATGTCCTCGAGGTTCTCGCGAACCACGATCAGGTCCACGTGCTCGAACACGCTGGGCACCCCCGGGTAGAGAACGCACGGGCGAACCGACGCGAACAGGCCGAGTTCCTTCCGGAGCTCGAGGTTCACGCTCCGGTATCCGCTGGTCACGGAGGTCTCCACGGGGCCTTTGAGCGCGACCCCACGATCCCGGATGGACGTGAGCGTCTCGGCTGGCAGCGGCGTGCCCCGGCGGCTGAACGCTGCCGCGCCGGCGTCCTGACGGTCCCACGTGATGGACACGCCGGTGGCCTCGACCACGCGGCGAGCCGCCTCGATCACCTCGGGCCCGATCCCGTCACCGGGGATCAGCGTTACGTCGTGGCCCACCGCGCTCCTTCATCCGACATACATCTGACCTGGGATCTGCCTCCGTTTTTCGGTTGCCCGGCGGCGTGGGGACTATCCTTGCAGAATCCGTCCGGGGTGCCCGGGCGTTCCGCCGCGACCAGGGACACGGAAACCATGCCGGACAAAGGACTGCGCGAGATCGTCGCCGCGAGTACGAAGATCTCCGACATCGACGGTGAGAAGGGCCGGCTCTGGTACGCCGGCTACGACATCGCCGACCTGGCCCAGCACGCCAGCTTCGAGGAAGTCATCTACCTCCTCCACCACACGGAGCTGCCGACGCGCACCCAGCTCGAGGAACTCAACGAGTTCATGGTCGGCGAACGCGAGATGAACCCGTTCCTGGCGAAGATCATGCCGACGCTCGCGCAGCAGGCATCGCCCATGTCCATGCTTCGCACCAGCGTCAGCGCGGCATCCGCGTACGACCCCGACGGCTGGGACGACTCGCCCGAGGCCGAGTACCGCAAGGCCATGCGGCTCATCGCGAAGATCCCGACCCTCATCGCCTGCTACCAGCGGCTTCGCACCGGACAGGAAGTGGTGCCGCCCAACCCCAAGCTCCCCCACGCCGCGAACTTCCTCTGGATGCTGCAGGGCGAGGAGCCCGACCCGGCGGACGCCCGGGTGCTGGACACCACGTTCGTCCTCTATGCGGACCACACGATGAACGCCTCCACGTTCACCGCGCGGATCATCGCCTCCACGCTCAGCGACATGTTCAGCGCCATCACCGGCGCCATCGGCTGCCTCAAGGGGCCGCTGCACGGCGGCGCGAACGAAGAAGCGATGAAGATGGCCGAGGAGGTGGGCAAGCCCGAGAACGCGGCGGCGTACGTGGCCGCGCGGCTGGAGCGCCACCAGAAGATCATGGGGTTCGGCCACGCGGTGTACACCACGATGGACCCACGCGCCACCGAGCTGAAGCAACTGGCTCGCGAACTCGGCGAACGCCACGACGACATCGTCTGGGCCGACATCTTTGAGGCACTGCAGGAGACCGTCTTCGAACAGAAGGGTCTCTGGCCGAACGTCGACCTCTACGCCGCCGGCGTCTACCACGTGCTCGGGATCGCGACCGACCTCATGACCCCGCTCTTCGCGCTGGCGCGGATGGCGGGCTGGACCGCCCACGTCCGCGAGCAGTACGCGGACAACAAGGTCATCCGCCCCGGCAGCGAATACGTCGGGCCAACCGGACGCGTGTACGAACCGATCGATCAGCGCGGCTAGCGCACGGGGCGCGGGAACAGTCCCGCGCCGGTCACGACTTTGCGAACGGTCGCGTCGTCGCCCATGCCCATCAGGTGGACGCCGGCGACCCCCGGGATCTGCAGGATGCCCCGGACCACCTCGATGGTGAGCGCCAAACCGGCTTCCGCCGCATCCTCCCCCGCCTCCGCCAACGCCGACACGATCGCATCCGGGATCAGAACCCCCGGCAACTTCTCGCGCATGAACGCGGCCTGCTTCACGCTCTTCAGCGGCGTGATCCCGATCAACACCTTCGCCCGGTCGAACACGCCGGCTGGCCGGATGCGGTCGGCCCACGCGGCCAGCGCCTCGACGTCGTAGGCGATCTGGGTCATCACGAAGTCAGCCCCCGCATCGAGCTTCTGCTCCAGACGCCGAGGGTCATACGGATCGGTCAACGGCATCTCAGCCACGCCGATGAAGAACCGGGGCGGCTCGCCGACCTCCTTGCCGGTGGCCGTGGCACCTGCCTCCCTGAGGCGCTTGGCCAGCCCGACCAGCGCGATGACGTCCAGATCCGCAACCACCGGGGCGCCGGGGTCCTCGCCGATGTGCATCGGGTCGCCGGACAGGCAGAGCAGGTTACGAGCGCCCAGGGCCCATGCCCCCAACAGATCCGCCGTGAGCGCCAACCGGGTCCGGTCGCGAACGGTGATCTGCCTCGTGGGTTCGATGCCGGCGTCGTGAACGAACCGGGCGCCGGCAACCGGCGACATGTGCGCGGTGGCCGTCGGGTTGTCGGTGACATTCACTGCGTCGACGTACCCGACCAGCGCGCGCGCATGGTCGGTGACGGAGACACCCGAGCCCGAGACGGGAGGCGAGATCTCGCCGGTCACTGCGAACTCCCCTACGGCAAGGAGCGCGGCCAGACGGCCGCCAGCCTCACCGGTCACTTTGCGAACGCCTGCGATTCCGCCGCGGCGACGGTGTTCACCAGCAGCATCGCGACGGTCATCGGTCCCACGCCTCCGGGCACGGGGGTCATGGCGCCGGCCACCTCCGCCACCGCCGTCTGCACGTCGCCGACGAGCCCGTCGGCGGTTCGGTGCACGCCGACGTCGACCACCGTGGCGCCGGGCTTCACCATCTCCGGCGTGATCAGCTGCGGCACGCCGGCGGCCGCGACGAGGATGTCGGCCCGCAGGGTGTGCTCTCCCAGGTTCCGCGTCTTGACGTGCGTGCACGTCACGGTGCAGTTGCCCCGGATGGAGTCCTGGGCCAGCATCATCGAGAGCGGCGCCCCGACCAGTTCGCCGTAGCCGACCACCACGACCTCTGCGCCTTCTAGTTCGATCCCGCTGCGGAGCAGCAGTTCGACGA
>JANXVR010000244.1 GCA_025351565.1 Actinomycetes bacterium | reverse complement strand
TCCCCTGGCGGCACCGACGGATCTCGGGATGAACCGCCAACAGGTACTGGATCCCATCCACGATGGCCTGGGAGCGATCGGCCGGATCGAACGCTCCCCCGCGGGACATGCGCACCAACGGATCGCGCACCACGACCACGGGCGCCGTCACCGCTGCGCGCAAGAGCCATTCGTAGGCTTCCCCGTAGCCTTCCGGGCACGCTTCATCGAACGGACCGATACCACGTTCGTACGCCTCTCGTTCCACCAGCAACGTCGATGTGTGCAGGTCTGTCACCCGTGCTCGGCAGAGATCCTCTCTGGTCATGGAGATAGCATCCGGCAGCAGGGTTGTCCGGACACCGCCTTGCCAGATCTCCACCCCAGTCAAGGCGACCTCGGCGTCCGAATCCGCATGCAGGGCCTCCACCTGCGCCGAGAGCTTTCCCGGCAGCCACTCATCGCCGTCGTCACAGAAGGCGATGAGATCCCCGAACGACGCGTCCACGCCCGTGTTCCGCGCCCCCGCTCCTCCGGGCGTTCGGGCATTCCGCATCACCACCAACGTCCGGTCCTTGCGGGGAAGGATCATGTCGGAGAGGTCGAAGGGCTCCGCCCGGTCGAACACCACCACGCACACCAGATCCCCCGGATAGTCCTGCGCGAAGATCGATGCCAGGGCGCGACGAAGTTCAGCCGGGCGGTCGCGCGTCGGGATGACCACGGAAACGCTTGGCCACCCGGGCACTACCTCAGTAGGCCCCGCGGGAGGAGATCAGCGCGGGAAGCGTCTTCGCAAGGATGAAGAGGTCGTAGGCGATAGACCAGTTCTCGATGTAGAAGAGATCCAAACGAACACAGTCGTCGAACGACAGTTCGCTCCTGCCGCTGACCTGCCAGAGGCCGGTGATCCCCGGCGGCACCTCCAGGCGGTCGAACTGCCAGTCCGCGTATTGCGTCACCTCTTCGGGCAGCGGCGGCCGGGGGCCAACCAGGCTCATGTCGCCCTTGATCACGTTGATGAGCTGCGGGAACTCGTCCAAGCTGAGCTTGCGAAGGAACCGTCCCACCCGAGTGACGCGAGGGTCATCCTTGAGCTTGAACATCAGGGTCTCGACGCCATGTTGCTCCCGAAGATCGTTGATCATCTGGTCGGCGCCGACCTGCATCGTGCGGAACTTGAGGATGGTGAAGGGCCGGCCGCGGTGGCCCACCCGGCGCTGGCGGAAGAACACGGGCCCGGAAGAAGTGAGTTTGATCGAGCCGGCGATGACCAAGAAGACCGGCGTCAGCAACAGCGTGCCGACGCCGGCGACCACCAGATCGAATGCTCGCTTCGCGACAACCTGTGTTCCGGTCAGGCGAACGGGTCGAAGTGACAACGCCGTCAGGCCACCGAGCGGTTGAACGGTCAACCGCGACGCCAGCACTTCCGGCATGGTGGCCGTGATACGAACCTCGACCCCTTCCAGCCGAACTGCCTTCGCCACGTTCCCCATCTCCTCGGGAGACATCGCGCTCGAGGCAACGAAGACGCATTCGGCCCCCGTCTCACGGATGAGTTCACGAAGATCGCCTATCGGCCCCAGGATGGGCAAGTGGGCGGACGCGGCCGCAGCTTCTGCCGTCGTGACCATGCCGATAGCCCTGAAGCCGAACGCGGGACGGCGCATCACGTCGGCCAGGTGCGCGGCCTCCTGGTTGGTGCCCACGATGATGGTCGGGAAGGACAACCGCCCAGCTATCCGAGCGCGCCCGATCCAGTAATGCCACACCCTGCGGGAGCCAAGCGCCAAGATCAGGGAAAGCGCCCATGAGAGGGCCAGCCAGGAACGAGAGAAGGAGGCCTGCGACCAGAACGAGAGGGTGACGAGCCCCGTCAGCCCGAGTGACACCGCCAGGATGATCCGGCGGAACTCCTCAGCCGGCGCGAGCCGGTAGCCCTCATAGAGATCGAATGTGGCGAACACCGCGACGACAACGAAGGGTGCCCCGAGAAGCACCAGCAGGAAGTCGCCCTCGGGGATCCGCAATCCGAATCGGGACCAGTACGCGATCACCATGGAGAAGGCGATGGACAGCGTGTCGGTAACGGCGACCATCCGGTAGAGCCGTCGGTAGTCGGCTCTGGCGGACTGCAGCCCGTCACTGCGGAGAGAGGACGCCGCGATCCCAGGTCGGCGGGCGCGCTCCCCCCCAGCGGTGACATCCTCAACGCGTCCCTGCATCTACGGTCTCCTACCTAGGAACTTCCGGTCTCGGGACACTACATGGTCAACTGTAGCCAGCGCTACCTACGAACGGACACTTCTTGCGACCGGGGGTTGCTCCCAACGGTCCTAAGTCCCATGGCCTAGGACGAAGGGCGCTCATCGGCCAGCCTCCTAGTGGAACAGGTTCTGCGTGATCCGGATGGCTCCCGGCCCGATGATCACGATGAACAGGGCGGGCATCACACACAGGACCAACGGGAACACGATCTTGACGGGTGTCTGCTGGGCCTTGGCCTCGGCCCGCTGGCGCCGCTTGATCCGGAGCTGCTGGGCCTGCGTGCGGAGCACACTCGCGATGGATACCCCGAACACGTCGGCCTGGACCATCGCCAGGGCGAACGCGTTGAGCTCCTCCACGTCGGTACGTTCGGCGAGATGACGGAACGCATCCGAACGCGGGACCCCCAGCTGGATCTCCTGCAGCATCCGGGCGAACTCTGACGACAGGACCCCCGGCACGTTCTGCACCACCTGGGCGATGGCGGCGTTCAGCGAAAGCCCCGCCTCGACGCTGATGGTCAGCAGGTCCAAGGTGTCCGAGAGCGTCCGCAGGATCTCCTGCTGCCGCTCCTGGACCCGTCTGCCCAAGACGGAATCCGGCAACGCGAACCCGACGAATGTCATGAGTCCGGCCACAACGAACACCAGGAACCCGCTGAGATGCATCAGGCTGGCTGCCAGGAACCCCAGGATGAGCCCGCCCACCAGACCGATGGCCTTGAAGGCCATGACCCGTTCGGCGTCCCACCCGGCGGGGCCACCCGCCAGCAGGAGCTTCTTGGTGAGCCGCTGGCGCGAGTCGATCGGCGTGACGCGCCTGGCCACCTTGCTCGCAGCCGCGACGACCGGCACGAGCACCCGCTTGCCGAAGCTCCCCTGCAAGCTCTGTTCGCGCAGGTCGGGGACGGACTGCGATCCGACCTGCGATTGAAGCAGCTTCATCGCACGGCTCTTGTCGCCGCCGGACGGGTCCAGGGCGACGCCGCCCAGGAACACGGCGCCGATCACCGCCACGACCCCCACGACCAGGAAGACGGTCTCAGACATCGATGTCCACGACCTTCTTCATCCAGTACACCCCGACGATCAATAGGCACGCGGCCACGATCAGCATGATGAGCCCGAGCCTAGTGCTGAACAACAGCCCGATGTACTCGGGGTTCACGGCGAACATGTACAGGCCGATGGCGAACGGCATCAGCCCGAGCACCCATGCGGACAGCCGGCCCTCCGCGGTCAGAACGCGAACCTGGCGGCGCATCGTGGCACGCTCGCGCAACGTGTCGGCGACCGTGTCCAGGATCTCGGCCAGGTTACCGCCGACCTCACGCTGGATGTTCACGGCCATGACCGCCCACCGGAAATCGGTGCTGCCGACACGCTCGGCCAGCGCGCTCAATGCATCGTCGACGGGGCGCCCCAGGCGGACCTCTGCCACCACCCGCTGAAACTCCGAAGCGGCGGGCTGGGCGATCTCTTTCGCCACCGTGTCCAGCGCCTGGAGGAAGCTGTGCCCGGCCCGAAGCGAACTCGCCAAGATTGTCAAGACGTCGGGCAGCTGTTCGCGGAGTTTCTCTTCCCGCCGCTTGAGCGCCATGCGCAGGATGACGGTCGGCGCGACGCCGGCCACGCCGGCCACCACCAGGCCCAAGATAAGGCTCTGGAGCACCGCAGCACCGACGACCGCGCCTATCACCGAGGCAACGACCGACGTCACCACGAATTCGCCGGATCGCATGGTGACGCCGGCGGCTTCCAGTTCCCTGTCGAGCCGATCGCTGAATCCGCTCGAACGGGCGAACCTGGCGCCGAACGACGAAGCGCTCTCCGGGATCCATCCGCCCGCGGTCTTGTCGGTGCCCGACACTCCCGCCTGCTGCGTGCCCGTGATGCTGGCCATGCGCGCTGCCATCACCTTGTCCTGCTTGGCCCGCATCGCCGTTCCGAACAGGAGCCACCCAACCACGAACGCGGTCACCAGCACCAGCCCGGCGATGACCGCCTGGAATGCTGAGGAAGACAGGAAGGAACTCGCGATCACGAAGGGCCTCGCTTCTCCAACGCGAACAGCGACGCGTCCACGTTGATGCCCTGTTCGGCCAGCTTGTCCAGGAACTTCGGCCGTAGGCCCGTCGCCTTCAGGCGCCCCTTGAAGCGTCCGTTGTCGTCGATGCCTTCGGAGAAGTCGAACAGGAAGATGTCCTGGAGGGTGATGGTCTCCCCTTCCATACCCGCAAGTTCGGTTACGTGGGTGAACCGGCGGGTGCCGTCCTTCAGGCGCTGCTGGTGCACGATCAGCTGGATCGCCGAGGCCACCTGTTCGCGGATGGCCTTGGACGAGATCTCCATGCCCGCCATCATCGTGATGGTCTCCAGCCTTGCGAGCGAGTCACGAGGAGAGTTGGAGTGGATGGTGCTGATCGAACCGTCGTGGCCGGTGTTCATGGCCTGGAGCATGTCCAGCGCCTCGGCACCACGAACCTCGCCGACCACGATGCGGTCGGGCCGCATACGCAGGCAGTTACGCACCAGGTCCCGGATGGTGACCTGCCCCTTGCCCTCGATGTTGGGCGGGCGAGACTCCAGCCGGACCACGTGTGGCTGCTGGAGCTTAAGTTCAGCGGCATCCTCGACCGTCACGATGCGCTCGTCATCGGGGATGAACGAAGACAACACGTTCAGCGTGGAGGTCTTCCCGGCGCCGGTACCCCCGGACACCATGATGTTGATCCGGCCGCGGACGCACGCCTCCAGGAACTTGGAGACCTGTGAGGTCATGGTCCCGAACTCGACCAGATCGTCGGACTGGTACGGGTCGGCCGCGAACTTCCGGATGGTCAGGCACGGGCCGTCGATGGCGAGCGGCGGGATCACCGCGTTCACGCGGGAACCATCGGGCAGACGCGCATCCACGTAGGGGCTCGCCTCGTCCACGCGCCGGCCGACCTTGCCCACGATCTTGTCGATGGTCCGGCGGAGCTGACCTTCGTCGTGGAACTTCGTTCCGGTCCAATAGAGCTTTCCCGCGCGCTCCACGTAGATGGTGTCCCAGTTATTCACCATGATCTCGGTGACTTCCGGGTCCCGCACGTAAGGCTCCAGCGGACCGAGCCCCAACACGCTGTCGCCTATCTGCCGAACGATGAGGAGCTTCTCCTGCGCCGAGAGCGGACTCTCCTCTTCATCCAGCAGCTCACGCAGACGCTGGTGGACCAGGCCTTCGAGTTCGGTGTCGGACAGGGTCGAGTCGTAGAGCCGGGGACCCAGGACCTCGACCAACCGCTCCTGCACCCGTGTGCGGACGTCCGAGATGCGATCTCGTTGCTGCGCCTTTGCAAGACGATCTGCGAGTGACATTGGGGGCTACCTCCTAGGAGCGGGAGAACAGACGGAACTTCTTACGGACCACTGTTGGGATCACCTGCGGTTCAGCCGAGTCGACCGAGCCGGTGAACTTCATCGCCAGCGACCGAACCGCAAGGGAAACCTCGGACGTGGGTTCGTCCAGGACGACGGGCCTGCCCTTGTTCAAGGACGTCGGCACCAGCCGGCTGGAGGGGATCATCGCGTCGACCTGGATCTTCATCACGCGCTCGACGTCGCCGGAATCCAATCCCACCTTGGAGTCGGCTCGATTGAGCACCACACGGAACCGTTCGCGCGGCAGGCCGATGGTGAGGAGGGTGTCCAGCGCCTTCGACAGGTGCTTGACCCCGACCACATCCAGCCCGGTAACAAGGCAGATGCTGTCCGAGAGGTCGAAGCACACGAGCGCGGAGTCGGAGTAGTCCACGGATGCGTCCACCACCACGTAGGGGAAATCCGACCGGATGGCGCGAAGGAACTTGCCGACCGCCTCACCGGCGGGGGCTTCGGCAGCCGGGTCGGGGGGCGCACCGTAGGCCCAGACATGGTCCCCCAGCTGCACACCAACCTTACGGATGGCATCGTGGTCGACCCCTTCGCCCAGCTCCATCAGGTCCTGGATGGTGGCCGCCGGCTCACGGCCGAAGTAGGTGAACACGTCACCCATGTCGATATCCAGATCCACCACCGCCGTGTCTTCTCCTGTGATGTCGGCGAGCGAGGTGGCAAGGTTGGTAGCCAGGAACGTCTTGCCGGTTCCTCCCTTGGAGGAGAACACGGAGATGATGCGGCCACGCGTCGATTTCTGCCCCGCCGCGCCGCCCGATCCGCCGGTGGTCAGGGATCGAAGGTTCCCCGCCCACACGATCGCGCGCTCGACGGCGTCGCGAAGCTCTTCGTTCCCCTGGGTCATGTCGACCACATCGCGGATGCCCGCGCGCATGGCGGCGGGCAGGAGCCCGTTCCAGGTGTGGTCGCGCACCAGCACGATGGCCGTTCCCGGAGCCTGACGTCCCACGAACTCCGCCAGTCCCAGCGCGTCGGGTTCCTTCACCTCGGGTGAGAGCACGAGCACGTCGATCGGGTTGTACCCCGTGATCAGGAGCTCCTCCGCAGCAGTGGCAGACTGCACCCAGCCGATCTCGTCCGGCTCGACCTCCAGGGCCCGCGCGATCGACTGGCGGAAGGACTGCGGCGTCCCGACGGCGACGACGCTGGCTTCGGTCATGCGATGCCCTTGGCCTTCAGTAGGAACTCGATCGGCAGGAGCGACGGCGGGAGCTGCGAGCCGGTGGTGTCACCGGGTGCGAGCAGACCGACCCAGACCTGGGCATTCTCCTGCGCGAACACCAGGTTCTGGGCGTCGGTGGGCGTCAGGTCCAGTGTGAGGATGATCGTGGAATCCGTGGTGATGACGCCGTTCGCGTCAGGCGTCGGGTTCTGGACCCTGAGCACCTTCACCCTGGGGATGAGGGCGGCCGTGAACGTCGGGAGGTTGACGGTCTGGGTGGAGAAGTTGGCGGGCAGGGGCTTGCCCTGGATGGCAGGCTTGAGACCGACGGCGTTCGCGGTGAACCCGCTGTAGTTCGCGTAGACGGTCAGGTAGTCGCCGGCGTTGATCACGCCGTCGCCGCCGGCGCCGCCTTTGAGTTCAAGCGTCAAGCCGACGTTGCCCTTGGTCACGCCGATGCTGCTGACGCCTGCGGTGGACCCGCTCGAGAGCCGTGATACCGGGATCTGCTCGTTCGTCAGGATGAGCCCGGTGGTGATCTGACCCTTCAGCTGCGAGATGTCGGTGACCGCACCCGCCACCTCGACCGTGGTCGGGACGGACACGACCTTGAACGCGCCGCTGCTAGTGGTGAGGAGGGTATCCAAGGATGTGTTGGCCGGGATGTCCTGATTAGCCACCACTACAGACGCGAGAGTGCCGCCTTGGGCGGCGTCTTGCTTCACCTTGTTCGTATAGAGGATCACCGCTGCGGCAGCCACGACGGCCAATACCAACGCGATGCCAACAACCAGACCGCGTGACCTCATCCCTCTGCTCCTTTCAAGAACTGCTCAAGAACTGCGAGATAGTGAACTCATGGACCTGCGGTAAGTGACTTACAGGAGTTGACGATAGCAACGTCGCAGAGCCGGACCGTGTCGATGCCGAAGTTCTTCCCGCCCGGCGCGTTACCCAGCTGGACACCCTCCCACTGCAGAACGAAACAGTAGCCGCTGGCGTTGCTGGCGGGCTGACCGCACTTGCCGTAGATCTGCCAGTTGAAGTCGATCGTGACGTTCTGCGACCTGGCGGGCCCGATAAACGTGATGACGTGATTCACGGTGTCGTAGGTATAGTCCGTGCCCAAGCTGCACGGCGAGCCGTTGGCTTGACCACAACCTGTCAGCGTCAGACCCGTCAATGAGTCAACATTCGCTGCCGTGTTGGGGCACGAGCCCGTTTGACCCGCCCCGGTGCCCAGATCTAAATCGAGGGAGCCGGAGAACGACGGCGCCACCGAGTACTGACACGTGCCGCTTCCCCCGCCCAGCGTGTCTCCGCTCAGGCAGTTGTTCTGTTTCGCGCGGCAGATGTCCAAGAGCTTCATCTTCACGAACCCGATGACGTTCCAGGCGCTAACGAAACTCCCCTGGGTCTTGATGTTCGGAGGGCCGTCGACCACGGGGAAGGCGAAGAGGTCCTGAGGGTGAGCAACGTGGTAGTCCCACAACGCCTGGAACGTCGGATCGGTCAATCCGTTGGTGCCGCACACCCACGTGATCGCCGGGTAGTTGAGTGCCGGCAAGGGCGTGGTCCCGTTGTACCCGCCTGCTCCCGCGTAGCCCGTGAGACTCCCCTTGTTGCTGTTGATCGGGCAGACGTTCGGGTTGACGTTCCACGCATTCGGGTTGGTGTCGACGTAGCCGAACGACGAGCCGCCGAAACCGCCGGCGCCGCCGCCGCCGTTGTCTTCCCAGAAGTGGCAGAGGGTACCGATGGGCGCGTTGGGTACGTCGCAGTTCCCAGACTGGAACGACCCCACCTGGATGGCGAACGGGACCGGGTTCGCGGCGCCGCCGGGCACCCACTCCGCGGTTGACCTCGCGCCGACGGCGCTGCTGGGCCCGTACCCGAAGATCCCGGCGAAGAAGAGCGCCTGCTGGGTCGTGTACGACACCGAGACGTGGCCGGCGGGCTGCGTTTGGCAGCCGACCGTTGCGGACTCCACTATCCCCCCCGCGTCGGCACCTGTGCCGGGCAGCACCGTCGTGTCCGGTGTGCTGCTCTGCTGGCCCTGAGCGAACGTCAGCGCCTTGGTGTTCGGGTCGCCGGCAGGCTGCCCGTTCCCGAGGACCGTGTTCGCTCCGACCGCACAGGATTCGGCCGCCGCAAGTGCGGCCGCGTCGGCCGACTGCACCATGTAGCGGCGTTTGAGCAGGAGCCCACCCACATCCAAGACCAGAACGAGCATCCCCAAGAGGGCGACGAGCATGATGGCCACGATCACCAAGGTGGCGCCGGTCTCCTCGCCCTGGCCCACGCGGCTCCGGATCCGCATACCCATCACTCGCATCGGAACGACCCGCTGATGGTTGGCGTCAACTTGATCGGCGGCAGGAACGGAACATTGATGTTGAACGAGGCCTGGACGGCGGGGGGAAGGGAGGTAAGCGTCACCGTGACGGGGCTACCCGACGTGGCATCGGTACAGGTGACCGGACTGTAGGCCCAGTCGCTCGCGGTGGCCGACAGGGACCCCGCGGACGCGGCCGCGATGGCGGCCTTGACGTCGGCCGGCGTCCCGCGAACCGCCGCCACGCGAGCGCCCTCACGGACGGCCGCCCGGAGGTTCTGAACCTGGAAGAACGCGAGTCCGTACTGCAACATGCCGAAGATGAGCATGAACAGGAGCGGCGCGATGATCGCGAATTCCACCGCGGCGGCGCCACCCTCTTGACGGACCTTGGATGGTGTCTTCACCTTCGGAGCGCCTCCTTGGATCGGATCGTCGTCGGCCCCTCATCCCCACCCGGCCCTGTCGGGAAAGGATGAGCGGCCGACGAGGC
>JANXVR010000224.1 GCA_025351565.1 Actinomycetes bacterium | reverse complement strand
CCGCGTACATCACCGCCGCGCGCTGGCAGACCTGCGCAACCACGGGCAGATCGTGGGTGACCAGCACCAGCGCAAGGCCCAGTTCCTGGCTCAGCTTCGTGAGCAGTTCCAGGATCTGCGCCTGGACCATGACGTCCAGCGCCGTCGTGGGTTCGTCGGCCAGAAGGATCTTCGGTTCGCAGGCAAGGGCCATCGCGATCGCGGCGCGTTGGCGCATCCCACCGCTGAACTCGTGCGGATAGCGCTCGGCGGAGGCCGCGGAGATCCCGACCAGCTCCAGCAGCTCGCCGGCTCTGCGCTTCGCGGCATCGCCGCTCGCGATGCCGTGCAGTTCCATCGGTTCGATGATCTGCGTCCCCACGCGCTGCACCGGGTTGAGCGCGTTCATCGCACCTTGGAACACCATCGCCACCTCGCGCCAGCGGTGAGGGCGCATGGTCTCCTCGCCCCCGGCCATGATGTCGATGCCGCCGATACGGACCTCGCCGCGAACGGACGCGTTGGGTGGCAGTAGTCCCATGAGTGCCAGGATGGACGTCGTCTTCCCACAACCGGATTCACCGACCAAACCCATCCGTTCGCCGGGGTCCAGGGAGAAGCTCAACCCTTGCACCGCATGGAGTTCGCCGCCGCGGGGCAGATCGAACCACACGTGGAGGTCGCGCACGTCCAGGAGCGGCGGGGTCACCGCGAATCGCCCTCGGGCGGCCGCACGCGGAAGCCCTTGATGGATAGGTGCGCCACCTTGAGCCGTGGGTTGAGCGCGTCCTCGATCGCCTGGCCGAAGAGATAACAGCCCATGATGAGGAGCGCCACGCAGATGCCCGGAGGAACGATCGCCCACCAGGCGCCGGAACTGACCGCCTGCCGCAAGAACCCGTGTTCGATGATGGTCCCCCAGCTGATCGCCGTGGGGTCGGAGAGCCCCAGGAACGCGAGCGCGGTCTCGTCGAAGATCGCCACGGCAACCGTCAGGACTACGTTCGCGATAAGGAGCGGGGCGATCTGGGGCAGGACATGGTGCACGACGATCCGCATATGACCCGCACCCAACGAGCGTGCCCGTTTCACGTACACGCGTTCGCGCACGCTCATGACTTGCGCGCGAACGATCCGCGCCGTCGACGTCCACAGCAGGAGTCCGATCACGAAGATGATGTGCATGAGCCCCGGACCCCAGATCGCGGCGATGACGATCATGAGCACGAGGTCGGGGATCACCAGGAAGTAGTCGGTCACCCGCATGAGGAAGCCGTCGACGCGCCCGCCCACGTAGCCCGCCGTGATCCCGATCAACCCACCGACCAACGTGGCGACGAGCGCGGCGGCCCCACCGACGATCATGGAGATGCGCGCACCGTAGAACAGGAGCGACAGCATGTCGATGCCGCCATCATCCAGACCCAACCAGTGATGCGCGGAAGGGGGTCCGTACACGGGCCCAACTTGCACGCGAGGACCCGATGGCGCGAGGAGCGGTGCGAACACCGCGAGGATGAGGAAGGTGAGGATGATCACGGCGCCGACCGAGGCCGCCTTCTGGCGTTTGATCGTGTCCCACAAGAGACCGCCGCGCCGACGCGGACGATCCATGTCGGGAACGACGCCCGGTTCGGCGGAGATCTTCATGCGCTGATCCTCGGGTCGAGTTTGAAGTAGAGAAGGTCGGCCAGCAGGTTGAAGAACACCACGGAGATGGTGAGGACCAGGAACGCGCCCTGGAGCACCGGGTAGTCCTGGCTGACGACCGCTTGATAGGTCGCGAGTCCGATCCCCGGCCAGGTGAAGACCGTCTCGATCAGGATCGCGCCCGCCACGATGTAGCCGAGGCTGAGCGCGATCAGCGTGGTGGTCGGGAGCATCGCGTTCCGGGTGGCGTGCGTTCGGACCACGCCCCAGGACGACAGGCCCTTCGCCCGCGCGGTGAGCACGTAATCCTCACCGAGCGTCTCGAGCATCGCCGAGCGAACGATGAGCGTGAACTCCCCGTAGAGCGTCAGCGCGAACGCCAATGAGGGAAGGGCCATGTGCCGCATCGTGTCGATGAACCTGGTCCATCCGCCCACGTCCGAAGCGAGGAACGGGTCGTGCATCCCGTTGGCGGGCAACACCCCGGCGAACAGGATCAGGAGCATGAGCGCGAGCCACTGCGTCGGGAACGCGTAGAAGGCGATGGCGACATTCGTGCTGATGTGGTCGGTCTTGGACCCGCGGCGCCAGGCAGAGACCACGCCGCTCCCGACCCCGATGACGATGGCCACGGCCGTGCCCAGAGCCGCCATCGGGATCGTGTTCGCGAGCTTGCCGCGCAGGTATGTCCACACCGGCTGGTGGCTGTCCGAGACCCACGACACGCCCATGTGCAGGTGCGCCAACTGGCCCAGGTAGATCACGTACTGCTGCCACATCGGCTTGTCCAGGCCGAACTCACGGGTCAGTTCGGCCTTCAGTGCCGGGCTCGCATGGGGAACGCGGGCCAAGTTCGACACCGCGCTCCCCGGGAGCAGCCGGAAGAGCACGAAGTTGATCGTGACGGCCACGAAGACCGTGATGAGCGCGAAGAACACGCGCTTGAGTACGTAGTCGGTGCCGCGAACCGCCACTATGCCTGGTGCACGTCGATCAGGCTCTGCTTCGTCAGGGCGCCGAAGAAGCCTTGACTGGATTCCACGTAGCCCGTGAAGTTCCCGTTCCACGCGTTGATCGTGTCGTTGTAGTTCAAGACGATGTACGGGCGATCGTTGTACACCATCTGCTGCGCCTGGTTGACGATGTCATGGCGAACGGTCGGATCCACCGCTTTCCCCTGCTGCGCATAGAGCTTGTCGTACGCGGGCTTGCAGTACGCGCTGTCGCTCCAGCTGCCGAGAGACCCACACGTCATCGCCGAAAGGATGAAGTCCGGGTCGATCGGCGGCGTCCAACTCCACATAGCCAGATCCCAGTTCTCGTACTTGTTGTCCGGCGCCGTCATGATCGAATACGCGCCGGTGACCGGCTTCTGGATGAGCTTCACGCCGATCTGCTGGAAGCCGCTCTGGATGATCTGGAACGCTCGGTCGCCCGCGCCGCGCTCGCTTCCGGGGAAGAGAACTTCGTAGGTCATCGGGTGGCCGTTCGCGACGCGGATCCCGTCGGAGCCGCGGGTGAACCCGAGTCCGTCCAGGATGGTATTCGCCTGAGCGATGTCGAAGGGCAGTGGCTTGATCGACGAGTCGAACCACGAGCCCGAGCCGGGAGGCACGA
>JANXVR010000209.1 GCA_025351565.1 Actinomycetes bacterium | reverse complement strand
CTCCCGGAGGCCTTCCGAAACTTGATCGGGACCGACTTCACCACCCCGGCCGGCTATCTGAGAACCGAAACGTTCAGCATCCTTGCACCGGTTCTGCTCCTGGTCTTCGCGATCGGTTCCGGCTCGCGGGCGATCGCCGGCGAGGAAGAGGCCAGGACGCTCGATCTGCTGCTGTCGACACCGGTCCGGCGGCGCGATGTCCTGTTCGACAAGTGGGTCGCGATGGCGGCCGCAGCGATGTGCTTGACCGCCGTGCTCGGCCTCACGATCGTGGTCGTGGGTCCCACGTTCAAGCTGCGGATCGCCATCGTCGACGTGGCGTCGGCCTGTCTCATCCTCTACCTGCTGGGGATGGCGTTCGGGACGGTCGCGCTGGCCCTCGGGTGCTTCACCGGCCGGCGCGGCCTGGCCAACGGCGTCACCGGCGCGGCCGCGACGATCACCTATGTCGTCAACGCGCTCGCCCCCTCCGTAAAGGTGCTCTCCCACCTGCGTCCCCTCTCCCCTTTCCGCTGGTACCTGGAACCCGACCCGTTGGTGGTGGGGATCACAGCCGCGAACATCGCCGTTCTGGCCGGCATCGCGATCGTTGCGTATGTGGCGGCTTGGGTCTCGTTCGGGCGTCGTGATCTGCGTGCCTGAGCGAGGACCTCGGCGCCCGGCTGAACCCGGGGCGGCCCGCCGGGCCGGGGTATATTCACACCGATGAAGGCTGGCCAACGAAGGAGACCATCATGAGGAAGATCTTCGCCATCGGGGTGCTGTTCCTAGCGTTCGCGCTGATCGTGGGGCTCACGTGGCACTCCCCCGCCGGATCCGATGGGGGGGCCGCGGCGGCCGTCGCCTACAAGGTCGATGCAGCCAACGGCACCACCGTCAACATCAACCTGACCGCCGAGGAAACCGTTCAGGAGATCGCTCCCGGCATCAAGTACCACGTGTGGACCTTCAACGGGACCGCCCCCGGGCCCGTGATCCGCGTCCACCTTGGCGACACCGTTCACTTCACCCTGACGAACGGCAGCTCGATCGGCATGCAGCACTCGATAGACTTCCACCCGGCCATGACGCCATGGGCCAACCTCCCCACGGCGGGTCAGACCACGCTCGAGGGCAACTACCAGCCCGTGAACCCCGGTGAGACGAAGACGTTCGACTGGGTGGCCATGTACCCGGGCGTGTTCATGTACCACTGCGGCGTACCGCCTGTGCTGCAACACATCTCCAACGGTATGTACGGTGCGATCATCGTCGAGCCGGACAATCTGCCGGCCGAACGCGAGTACGTCCTGGTCTCCAGTGAGTTCTACCCCGGCGCCCATCCGGTGCACGGTGTCTACGAGGGCGACCTGAACCGCATGCTCGCCGTCGATCCCCAATACGTCGTGTTCAACGGCGTGGCCGACCAATACAAGACCACGCCCCTGGTGGTTCAGCCTAACGAACCGTTCCGCTTGTGGGTCGTGAACGCCGGCCCAACGCTGACCAACGCGTTCCACGTCATCGGCACGATGTTCAACCAGACTCACGACACCGGCAACCCGGCGAACACCGAGTACGGACTGCAGACTTACAGCATCCCTCCCGGAAGCGGCGCTATGTTCGAGCTGCAGATCCCCGACGCGGGGCTGTATCCATTCGTGACGCATGCGTTCGCCTACACGGGCTTGGGTGCGGTGGGCCTGATCAAGGTCGACCCGGCTGCTCCGGCGGCCCCCAGCTCCTATCCGGTCATGGGCGACCCCTTCACAGCGGGCGTGACCGCGGCCACGCCTCCGACGTCCGGTGGTGGCGGAGCGACGCCGACACCGACGCCCACGATGACGATGTCGCCCACCGCGACCCCGACCTCGTCAGGAGCCGCGGCACCCTGCACACCGAGCGGTAGCGCGCTGAAGATCAGCGCGTCGAACGTCGCGTTCGACACCTCATGCCTGGCGGCACCGGCCGGAGCGCCGTTCACCATCGCGTTCGACAACCAGGATGCGGGTATCCCGCACAACATCTCGATCTACACGGACAGTTCCGCCTCGAAAGCGCTCTTCACCGGCGCCCTGGTGACCGGTCCGAAGAAGATGGTCTATAAGGTGGGCGCGCTGAAGGCAGGCACGTACTACTTCCGGTGCGACGTTCACCCCACCACGATGAACGGGACGTTCGTCGTGCAGTAGCGACAGGCTCGGCTAGGTCGCGGGGGATCCGGGGGCATCGCGCCAATCGAAGGCGCTGGAGTACGAGGTGAGCATGCGCAGGTAGTTCGCGCGTGAGAAGGCTTCCGCCTTCGGAACCGAGCGTTGGCTCATGCTGCCCCTGGCTTGGCGAACGGATTCGTACCCCCGTTCGTCGAGCCAGGTCTGCAGGCCTTCGAGCACCGTCGCGAGGTACTCGGGCCCGTGCAGGTAGAGGGCCGATGCCATCATCGTCACGTCGGCGCCGGCCAGGATCAACTTCACTGCGTCCTCCCACGAATGAACGCCGGACGTCGCGGCCAGGGAACAATCCAAG
>JANXVR010000204.1 GCA_025351565.1 Actinomycetes bacterium | reverse complement strand
ACCTCGTGTGGAGATCTTCCGGCAGTTCGGCTACTTCCCCACCGAGTCATCGGAGCATTCAAGCGAGTACGTGCCGTGGTTCATCCGCCACGACGATCAGATCGCGCACTTCCGGGTGGAGATCGACGAATACCTTCGCCGTTGCGAGGAGAACATCGCGGAATGGAAGGAGATGAAGGCACTCCTGGACGCCGGCGATGAGCTGGACATCGAAGTGAACGATGAGCTGGCGTCGCAGATCGTCCGCGCCGTGGAGACCGGCGTTCCGCGCGAGGTCTATGCGAACGTCCGCAACGACGGGCTCATCGACGGTCTGCCAGCGGAGGCATGCGTCGAGGTCCCCTCGATCGCCGACAAGAACGGCGTGTTGCCGACTCGCGTAGGCGCGCTACCGACGCAGACGCTCGCCCTGAACCGGACGTTCCTCAACGTGGTGGAACTGACCGTGAGGGCCGTGCTGGAAGGGAGCCGCGCGCATGTCTATCAGGCCGCGCTCCTAGACCCGAACACGGCGGCAAACCTCACGACCGCTCAGATCTGCGCGATGGTGGACGAACTCATAGCCGCGCACGGGGACTTCATCCCCAACGCCATCCGGCGCGGCTGAACGCTCCGGCGCGGGCCCGCGGGACCCTCAGGTCATCCGAGGCGGTCGCGTAAACCGTCGATGCCCTCCTCCAGGATGGCGTCGTCGCCGAGCCGGAGCCCGTAGTCGACGTCCGACCACGACATGAGCTTGAAGGCCGCGTCAGCCCGAAGCCGGAACCTCGCATCGGGTTCACCCCCGTAGGCGGCCAAGACGCGCTCCCCTACGTCCGGCATGGCGCCCAGGAGCCAGGCGAGGTCGCGGGCCGGATCGCCGATCTCCAGGTCACCCCAATCGATGACACCGGCTAGGTCTCCGGCCTCATCGACGAGCACGTGCGGGGGACCGACGTCCCCGTGCGTCAGGCAGGCGGAAAACCGCCAGTTCGCGTCGTCCTCAAGGAAGGCGGCCAGGAGAGCCTCAAGCCTGCCGCGGAGCCCCGGCGCTAGGACCGACCCGGTGAGCGCCATCTTCTCGGCAGCATCGGTCCGGCTCTCGGAGCGTACCTGTTCGGCGGTGCGAGGCCGAAGCTCGATGTACTCGGGCGGCATGAGGTGCAGGTCATAGAGGAACCGGCCGAGGCGTTCGGGCCAGATACCGTCCGGCGCCGCGCTCATCGGCACGCCGTCGATCAACGGATACACGATGCACGCCGGATCTTCGGCCGATCCGTATCGCGGAACCGGGATCGGCGCAGAGACCTCTGCCGCGATCTCCGGCAACATCACGAGCAGCCGATCGAGCGTGACCGCCGGCTCCCCGGTCGACCGGGGAAACTGCGCCACCAGATCGCCATTCACCAGATAGGTGAACGTGTCCCAGCCCTCGCCGAACGGCTCCATCGTGCGTACGTCCAGATCCGGGAACCGGGTTTGAAGCAGCGAGCGGTGGAGGTCAGATGTCACGCAGGGTGTCGGTGGGTTCGATCAGCTGGACGTCGAGCTGATCTGGGCCGATGAACGTCAGCGTCGGGGTGGCCAAGGCGAACCATGCCACGAACCCCCCGAGCAGCGCCAGTACCGACGCGCCGACGTAGAGCGTGGTCGCGCCCGCGTGCTGGTACACGTACCCGCCGATCCCCGCGCCCAGGATGGGGCCGATCCCGAACGCCACCATGCCCGTGATGGAGTTCCCGCTGGAGTAGAGCGATTCGGGCAGGAGCCGTCCGACCACCACCACCGATGTGGTGAATAGCAGTGCGAACCCGGCGCCCTCGAACACGGTAAGCGCCGCCACGATGGTCGGGTTGGCGATGAGCCCCCAGAGCAGGAAGCCCATGGCATAAACCCCGCAGCCCAGGGCATACACGGATCGCAGTCCCAAACGACGGTGAAGACGCGAGGACCATCGCATCACGAATACCTCCACGAAACCGCCCATCGCCGTGCCGATCCCGACCAGGAACGGTCCTCCGCCACCACTTTCGATCTTGATAGCCAGGAAGTTCCACGCTGCGTTGAACCCGGTCCACATGATGAGGATCGCGGCCAGGAACCCCCAGAATCTCGGAGCTTCCTTGAAGACCGCCCCGACGGCGCCTAGCTTGCCGTGCTCTGGCACGTCCTCGGGCCGGTCGCGCTTGATCGTCATGCTCCAGCCCAGCACCAAGATGCTCGAGATCCCGTAGATGGGCATGGCCCAGGTGACGCCCGCCACCTGAAGGATCGCCCCGAACACCAGGCACCCGGCGGCGTAGCTCAGACTCTCCCATCCGCGGATGCGCCCGTAGTCGGACATGTTGTCTTCGCCCAGATGCACGAGCGCGATGGCGTCGACGTTCGGGCCCACGCTCACCATGAAGATCGACAGGATGAACATGGCAGCCGCGATCCCGACCATCCCGCTCACGCGGTTCATCACCAGCCCGCCGAGCGCCGCGCCGACGGTCCCCACCTGCAGGACGGTGAGTCGGCCCAG
Source organism: Actinomycetes bacterium (assembly GCA_025351565.1). Lineage (GTDB taxonomy): Bacteria > Actinomycetota > UBA4738 > UBA4738 > HRBIN12 > JANXVR01. The sequence goes on along the minus strand of JANXVR010000204.1, from coordinate 1,217 downwards.
CCGTGTGTCGGCGAAGTGCCCCCACAGCGGAAGGAAGATGAGCCGCGCAACCGCCATCGACGCGATGACGAACCCGATCTGGGTCTCGTCCAGGTTTCGGCCTTTGAGGTAGATCGCCAGGAACGGGAAGAACGCCGCGATGACGAACCCCACCACGATGAACAACCCTTGAACGGCGATCGCAGGCGGGGTGGTTGGTGACCTGAGCCTGCCCGGCATCCGGCGCGGCGGCGGCGCGGGCGTCAGTCCTTCAACAGGAACGCTCACCGGCGGAGCCCGGGGATCAGGCGGATCGCGTTCTCGCCGTATGCCTTGCGCAACACCGTATCTGGGAGGTGGATGCCACTCACGGCCCACCGGCCCTGTCCCGGAGCCTCGCCCGGGGAGTAGGGGAAGTGTTCGTCGGCGGTCTCGAGGAAACGTGCATACACCTGGTAGGTCCTTGTGGAGGGAGGGAACCGATCGGTCCCGAACAGTATCCGCCCCGGGTGACGCCGGAACAGGGCCCCGGCGGCCCGGGGCTGCCGGCCGAGTTCGGCCAGACGGGCGGCGATGTCCGCGTTGAGGTTGGGGTAGGTGTCCAGCATGCGCGAGACCCACGCGAGGTCCTCGGCGCACCCGGCCACGTGCGCGCCGATGAACGTGGTGCCGGGGTTGGCGGCGATCAGTCGCTCGAACCGGTCCATAAGTTCCTGGAACCTCGGGAACCGGCGGGGATCACCGAACCACCAGTCCGGGTTCTCCAGCAACTCCTCCAGGCGTTCGTTGCCAGGACCCATGGGCTGGAAGAACGCGATGGGGTCCGAGGTGTGGATGAGCACGGGGATGCGCGCGGCCGCACATACCTCCCAGACCGGTGTGAGGCGCGCGTCGTCGGGCATCAGGAGCTTGCCGCGCGCATCGCGCAGATGAAGGCCCAGGTTCTTCCACACCTTGAGTCCCTTCGCGCCGAGCGCCGCCGCATCGCGCACACCTTCGCCGAGCCGTTCGCCGAACCCTCCCCCTTCGTCTAGCTCCCGCCAATCCAGCTGCGCGAAGGTCGCGAACCGGCCCGGGTGCGCGCGGTCGTATCGCGTGAGGTTCGCGTCGAGTTCGGCGCCCCACATGCCGTCCAGGTTCACGATCGAGGCCACGTTCACCGCGTCCATACGCGCGAGCAGGGCTCCCACATCCCGTGCGGCCCAGCGCTTCGTGAGCCAGCGCCCCAGATGGTTGTG
>JANXVR010000177.1 GCA_025351565.1 Actinomycetes bacterium | reverse complement strand
CCCCACCAGATACTGCCGATCGGCCCACCCCCGGAGGATCCGCGTGGTGTCCGCGGGGGCTGCGTCGGTTGCGAAGTCATCATCTCCGCCTGGGGCCAGCCGGCCGAGGATGAGGTCGCGAACCACGCCACCCACCAGATACAGCTGGTGGCCGGCGGCGTTGAACCGCTCTCCGAGCTCTACGGCAAGCGGGTCCACTTCCATCCGGGTCATGGGGTCACGATACCGGGGCACGAGGCGGCGCCGTAGGCTGACTGGGTGCTGCACAGGATCGTGGTCATCGTGCTCATCGCCCTCGGGGTGTGGGCGGTCGTCATCGCCGCGCTCGTGATCAGCGGGCGGAAGTGGATGGCCATAGCGGCGGCGAAGGCCCTGCCGGACCTGGTTCGGCTGATGAAGGGGCTGTCCCGCGACCCGCGGGTGCCGCGCGGCTCCAAGTGGTTGCTGGGGTTCGCCGCGCTCTGGGTGGTCTCTCCGATCGACCTCATCCCGGAGTTCATCCCGGTATTCGGGCCGCTCGATGACGTCGTGGTTGTGGCGCTGGTGCTGCGGCACGTCCTGAAGAAGACCGGACGAGCGGTTGCGGAGGAACACTGGACGGGTGATCCGGCCATCTTCGAGCGGATCATGAGGCTGTCGGGCGCGGCGTAGGGGCGGAGCGGCTTACGGACGCTAGGACGCCGACTCCACACCTTCTCGGATGGGGCCGCCGCGCTCAAGAACGCCATGCAGCTGGAGGTCGAAGTCGTGCGGGTTCGTGGCGGTCCGGCGCGCGTCCTCGTCCTTGACCAGCCCTTCCCTCACCAACTGCACCAGGGCCTGATCGAAGGTCTGCATCCCGTAGTAGCCGCCCTCGGCGATGACCTCGATGATGGATCCGGTGCGCGCAGGGTCCACGATGCGATCGAACACCCGGCCGGTGTTGATCAGGACCTCGATGGTGGGAACCCGGCCCTTCCCGTCCGCCCGCGCCACCAGCCGCTGCGAGACGATCCCACGAAGCGCTCCGGCGAACGACGTCCGAACCTCCTTCGCCTGCTGCGGCGGGAACAGGTCAAGGATGCGGTTGATGGTCTCCATGCAGTCGATGGTGTGCAGGGTCGAGATCACGAGGTGCCCCGTCTCGGCCGCCTGGATCGCCGACAGGGCGCTCTCGGCGTCGCGGATCTCGCCGACGAAGATGACGTCGGGGTCCTGACGGATCACGTGGCGGAGCGCATTGCCGTAGCTGTCGGTGTCGATCCCGATCTCGCGCTGCTGGATGATCGACAGCTTGTCTTCGTGCACCACCTCGATAGGGTCCTCGATGGTCACGATGTGACAACGCCGGGTGGCGTTGATGTGGCCGATCATCGACGCGATGGTGGTCGTCTTCCCGGTTCCGGTGGGCCCGGTCACCAGCACCAACCCGCGCGGTGAGTCCGCCAGCTGGCTCATCACCGGCGGCAGGCGGAGTTCCTCGAACGTCGGGATCTCGGAGCGAACCCTCCGGATCGCCAAGCCGAGTACGCCCCGCTGGCGGTAGACGTTCACGCGGAACCGGCCAACGCCTTTGAGCGTATAGCCGAGGTCCGCCTCGCTGGTTTCGTTGAACTCCCGTTTCTTGTGATCGGACATGAGGATGTCGCCGAAGCCGTCGGTGTCGGCAGCCGTCAGTTCCTCGAAATGGGTGGGCTGCAGCTCACCGTCCACGCGAACGAAGGGCACGTTGCCGACCTTGAGGTGCAGGTCGCTCGCCCCCCGTTCCACCGTGAATCGCAGCAGCTCGTTGACGTCCATCTACCACGCCTTCTCTCGCCGGTCCCAAGCCGGTCCCAAGCCGGTCCCACTCGGTCGATCGATACCTGACGTTCCATCGGCACGTCGGCGGTCAAGCCTGAGCCCCCTCCCACGAACGGATCCGCAGGAGCAGCGGTCCTGGGCGCCTAGAATCGCAGCCGTCGTGAGTGGACCACACAGCCAGCTACGCGCCGGGCACCGCCGATGAGCGGCCGGCCTCGCCGACGGCGCCCGCGGCGGGCGCCCCGACCGGCGGCCGGAACCCCGCAGGAGAACGCCGGAGCCAGCCCCCCGGCCGATCCCCGGAAGCCCAAGGAGCCCGATACCCCGCCCCCCTCGAAGGCCAAACGCCGCCGGCGCCGGCGCAAGACCAACGCCACAGCCAAGGCCACGGCCAAGACACCCGCAACACGAACGCCGGCCGCGGCAAAGCAGAAATCTCCCACGAAGGCCGAGCTGGCCGCCCGCGCCACCAGCACGAGGAAGGAGATCTCCGCGGGGGGCGTCGTCTACCGGCGAACCGAAGAGGGCGGCCTGGAGATCCTCCTGGCCGCCAGGCGCACGCTGAAGGGCAACATCGCGTGGGGCTTGGCCAAAGGCCACATCGAAGAAGGGGAATCCCCGGAGGATGCCGCGGTCCGTGAGGTCCGTGAGGAGACCGGGTGGGAAGCCGTGATCGAGGAGTCCCTGGGCCTCACGAAGTACTTCTACGTTTGGGAGAACGTTCGCATCCGCAAGACCGTGCACTTCTTCCTGATGCGAGCCACCCAGGGCGACCCTGCGGATCGTGACGACGAGATGGAGGAGATCCGTTGGTTCCCCCTGGACCGCTCGCTGAAGCGGGCCGCCTACCGCGGCGAACGGGACGTCCTGCTGCGAGCCGCGGACATCCTGGGATGACGCCGCTCCACGTCGCACTCGCGCTGCTGATCGGCCTGGCTGCGGGTGTGCTCTCCGGGGTGTTCGGCGTTGGGGGCGGGATCGTGATGACGCCCGGGGTGCAGGTCTTCCTGGGAACGCCGTCGATCATGGCGGTAGCGACGCCCCTGCCGGTGATCATCCCGACAGCCTTTACGGGGGCCCTCCGATACCACTCGGCCGGGGAGTTCGACCGTGTGGGCGCACGGTGGATGGCGGTCACCGGGTTCTTCACGGCGATCGTCGGAGCGCTCCTGACCAAGATCATCAAGGCGGACATCCTGCTCTTGGCGACCGCGATCTTGCTCGCATGGCAATCCGCCAGCATCTTGCGCGGAGCGCGTCCCGAAGACCCCAGCCGGCCGAAGCCTCACCGAGCCGCAACCCCCGGGGCGTTCGCCGCGATCGGCCTGCTCGCGGGAGCCGTGAGCGGGCTGCTCGGCATCGGCGGCGGCCTGATCATGGTGCCGCTGATGGTGAGCTGGTTGGACATACCGCTGAAACGGGCCCTGGGAACGTCACTGGCCGCGATGCTGGCGATGGTCATCCCGGGCACGATCGTGCACGCAGCCCTCGGCCACGTTGATTGGCTCCTGGCGCTGGTCCTGAGCGTGGGAGCCGTCCCCGGCGCCAGGATCGGGGCCAACCTCGCGCTCGGCTCCCGCGAACGAACCCTTCGGATCGCGGTCGGGAGCTTCCTCCTCCTGGCCGCGATCCTCTACGGGGCGAGGGAGGTGGCTCACCTCCTCCGGGGGTGAGCCGGCCGCCGCTACGATGGGGCCTCCGCACATGCGCACGCGTATCCGATCGGTCGCCGTACTCCCGTTCATGCTGCTGGCCTTCGCCTGTCCCCTCCCGGATGCGCTGGCCCAAGTGCAGAGCACCGTGACGCTGCGGCTGGTGTCTCAAACACCAATCGTCACGCCGGCGCACCCCATGCTGAAGATCACGGTCCACGCGACCAACACCGGCTCGACGGACATCGCCGCCATTCAACTCGGCGTGGTGATCGGTTCCAGGACCATGAGCAGGACCACCTACGAAGCCTCCCTCACGACCGGACCCGGAACCCCCGTGCTGGCTCGCACCTTCCCGGTGACCCTGCCCCTGGTGGCCGGGGCGTCAAGGGACCTGTCCGCGGAGGTGCCGCTGACCTCCATCCCGGGCCTGCTCATCGACTCCCAGGTCTATCCGCTGCGGGTCAGCGTCCGTGACGCGGCGACCGGCGCGGAACTCGCCGGGCTGAACAGCGCGGTCATCGAGGTCGTGCGCAAACCGGAGAAGCCGCTCCGGCTGGCGATGACATTCGAAGTCGCCGGAACGCCGGCGCTGGACCCACAGGGCCGGGCAACTCCCGCCATCGAGGCGGGCCTGGCGCCCACAGGCGGATTGAGCCAACAGGTAGACGCCATGAGCGAGCTGGCCGCCGGGGGTGTTCCGTTCGACATGGCGGTGGAACCCTCGCTCCTGGAACAGCTGGGCCGCATGACGGACGGATACGATCGAACGAACGGCACCAGCGTCGCGGCTCGAGTAGGTGCCTCGGCCCGCGCGGCGGCCGTCCTGGACGGGTTGAAGACGGCCGCGACGGGTCCACAGACGCTCCTCACCATGGAACCGTTCGCCTGGCCGAGCATCCCGGCCCTCCTGGAGGGTGGACTCGGGCGAGACCTGGGAACGCAGAACTATCTCGGCCGAACCACGACGGCCCAGGCGTTCGGCGTGTCCCCCGATCTCTCCGTCATGCGACCGCCCATGGGCGCCCTGAACGATCAGGCCCTGCGCGCCCTCATCGCCCGAAGCGTCTCGCTGGTCCTTGCCCAGCCCGACACCGTGGCCCGCCCACCCCAGACGAACGACTTCGCGCCACCTCCGGCAGCGACCGTCACGGAGGGGAACACATCGGCAACGCTCGTCCTGCCCGACCCAGGAACCCAGGCGCTGCTCGAAGATCCGACCCTTCTCCAGGATCCGGTTCGTGCCGCGCAGGTCGCGCTCGGCGAACTGGCCACGGTGTGGAAGCAGGAACCCGTGCCCGCGGGCACCACCGTGCGCGGGGTGGCCGTCACGCTCGCGTCCACGCTGCCTCCTGTGTTCTGGGCCGCGTTCACCCACCGCGTCACCAAAGCATCGTTCCTGCAGCCCGTCACGGCAAAGGATCTGGTCGCACAAGTACCGCCACCTCCGCAGGCTGAACAACTCGGCCCCGATCAGAACCCGTTGTTCCGGGCGTCCTACGTCAACGACCTGCGCGTTGCGCGGCGGGATGTGGCCGCCTTCCGGTCCATGCTCCCGGCGACCGATCCCCAGCCCGACCGTTTGGACCGCAACCTGTTAGTCGCGGAATCGGCCGTCTACGTCTCGAACGAACCGGCAGGTCATGGGTGGATCTCGGGCGTTCGGCGCACGGTCGATCCCGTGTTCGCCGCTGCACTCCCCGCAGCGAACCAGGCGTTCACCTTCACGTCGCGATCGGGCACGATCCCAGTCAGCCTGGGCGACCCGGGGTCGCGCTCGCTGAAAGTGATCATCCGCCTCGCGTCCTCGCGGATGACCTTCCCCGACGGGCCGACCAAGATCGTCACGATCGACCGGCCAAACCAGGTCGCGACGTTCGCGATCAGGACCAACGCCGTGGGGCCCAGTTCGGTCGTGCTCACCATGACCGCCCCGAACGGTCACATCCTGGGGCAACAGGTCCTCGTGGTGCGTTCGACCGCGGTCAACACGATCGCGCTCGCCATCACGCTCGGGGCCGGGGTCGTCCTGGTGCTCCTGTGGGCCAGGAGGTGGTTCAAGCGGCCGGCGAAGTGATATCCGACGCGTCCAGCGCCGCGGCCTCGGGGCAACCTCCCGCCGGCGACGAGGGCTTCGTGCGTAACACGGCGGTGATGTCCGTCGGCACCGCCTTGTCACGCGCCACGGGATTCCTGCGAACCGCGGCGGCCGCCGCAGTCCTGGGCACGACGCTCCTGTCCGACACCTACAACGTAGCGAACACCACCCCGAACATCGTCTACGAACTAGTGTTGGGCGGCATCCTCACGTCCGTCTTCATCCCCGTCTTCGTGGAGTGGCTGCAAACGAACGGCGAGGAAGAAGCCTTCGAACTTGCCCGCAGGGTTCTCACGCTCGTCCTGATCGTGCTCGTCGGCGTCGCCATCCTGGGCATGGTCTTCGCCGAGCCGATCATCCGGCTCTACATGCTCGACTCTCACACCGGCAACCAGGCCAGCCAGATCGCGCTCGGCGTCTTCTTCCTCCGGTGGTTCATGCCACAGATCGTCTTCTACGGCGTGGGGGCGGTGGCAACCGGCCTGCTCAACACCCGCCGGCGATTCGCGATCGCGATGTTCGCACCGGTCCTGAACAACATCGTCGTCATCGCCACACTAGGCGTGTATGCCTGGATGGTTCACGGTGCTCCCCCGACCGTGGCCGGGATAACACTCGGGCAGAAGCTGGTCCTTTCGTTCGGAACGACGCTGGGAGTCGTGGCCATGACCGTCGCCCTCTGGCCTTCCCTGCGCGCCATCGGCTTCCGATGGCGCTGGCGGTTCGATCTCCGGCACCCCGCGGTGCGCCGACTCGGGCGGCTGTCCATGTGGGTCGTGGTCTACGTCGTGGCGAACCAGGTGGCGTACCTCATCGTCATCATCCTGGCCAAGGGGATCGGCAAGGGCCAGATCACGATCTACCAATACGCGTTCGTGCTGTTCCAACTTCCGTACGCGATCTTCGGCGTGTCCATCTTCACGGCCCTGGTTCCCGGCATGTCGGGACGTTGGGCGGCAGGCGACCGAGCCGGCGTCAGGACGCTCCAATCGAAGGGGCTTCGGACCACCGCCGTGATCCTCCTCCCCGCGGCGGCAGGCTACCTGGCGCTCGCGGTTCCCATCGCCGTCGTTGTGTTCAGACACGGCAACACGAGCCTCACGGAAGCGGTTCACCTGGGACGAACGCTCCAGGCGTTCAGCCTGGGGCTGGTGTTCTTCGCGTTGTTCCAACTGCTCTCGCGTACGTTCTACGCCATGCAGGACACGCGAACGCCCGCCCTCATCAACATCGGCGCCGCCGCCCTGAATATCGGCGCCGACCTGCTCTTCACGAAGGGGTTCGGATGGGGTGTCCAAGGACTGGCCCTGGGACACGCGATCTCCTACATCATCTCCACCGCTGCCTGCCTGGTCATCCTGCGCCGGCGACTGGGGGGGTTGGACGGCCGCCGCATCGGCCGGACACTGGTCCGGGTCGTCCCGTTGGCCGCCGTGACCGGGGCGGCGGCGTGGGAGGTCGTACATCTGGTCGGCACCGTGACATTCGCACAGCGCCTGGCCGGGCTGGGAACAGGCGTCACTACCGGCCTGCTTGTGTTCCTGGGTGGGTCGCTTATCTTGCAGATCGAGGAGGCCAACGAACTGAAGAGCGCCCTCCTCAGGAGGCTCGGCAGATGAATCTCAGAGACGAACGGGGCCTGATCGGAAAAGCACTGGTCATCTGGCTTTTGATCCTAGCCATCCTCGTGGTCGGCATCATCGACTTCGTGAGCATCACGACGACGCGCTTCCATATCGCGGACCTGGCCTCGCAGGCCGCGCAGGCTGGAGCCAACGTCTACCGCGACGCCGGGCCCGCACACTCGGAGAAGGCGGCCTGCGCCGCCGCGGCCACCTCGCTCGCCACCGCCGACTCCGCGATCAAGATGACCAACTGCATGATGGACCCCACGAACGGCGAGCTCACCATCACCGTCCGCAAGACCGCACACACGTACGCGGCCGCTCGCGTCGGATTCCTCCAGAGATACACGAAGGTCGTAGACACGGAAACCATCGGGCCCTCGACGTTGTAGCGTCGGTGGGGTGAGCCGCCCCGAGCCCGACGACGAACTCGTCGCCCGCTACCAGTGCGGCGACCAGGATGCCTTCGCGCTTCTCGTGCAACGGCATCAGACCCGCGTCTACAACCTCTCCCTGCGGATGATGGGGAACTCCGAGGACGCGGCGGACGCCACCCAGGACGCCTTCATCCAGGCGCTTCGAAAGCTCTCGGACTTCCGTGGCGAAGCTGCCTTCACCACCTGGATGCACCGGGTGACCGTGAATGCCTGTTACGACATCCTCCGCAAGCGGCGGCGCCAGCCGATGCTCCATCTTCTGCCGGACGACCCCGATGCGCCCGCCCGCGAACCCGGCCCGCCTGCGCCCGACCACGCCGACGAGGTCACCGGGAGCCTGGACGCGCAAGAGGCCCTCGGCCGGATCCCGGACGAATTCCGCGCCGTCCTGGTCCTGGCCGACATCCACGATCTCCCGTTCCAGCAGATCTCCGAGATCTTGGACATCCCTGTGGGCACGGTGAAGTCCCGCGCACACAGGGGCCGCATCGCCCTCGCCAAGGCGATGGGCCTCGATCAGGCGGCGCGCGCGCGGGAACCCCAGGACGGGCCCGCCCCGTCGAAGGACGCGCCATGACGCACCCCGAAGACCTCCTCGCCGACCACGTCAGTGGCTCCCTGGCCCCCGCAGACCGCGCGGTGGTCGACGCGCATCTGGCCACTTGCGCTGCTTGCTCGGCTGAGGTGTCCCTGGCGCTCGCGGCACGGTCGGCATTGCGAACCCTGCCGGAGGTGGCACCCCCCGATGACATCGCTGCAAGGGCGCTCGAGACCCCCACCAACGCGGGCCCTCCCTCTTGGTACCGGTGGGTGGGAGCCGCGGCCGCGGCGGCCGTCGTGGCGCTCGTCCTGGTCAGCCTTCCCCACCTCTGGTCGACCCCTGGGGGCTCGGGGCAGGCGGAAAGCTCCCCCGGCATATCGGGTGGGTTCGCGCCGCATATCGTGGACTCGGCCATCCCCGGGCAACTTACGGTTCAGCAGACCAACTACGACCAGACCTCGCTCGATTCGCTGACTGCCGGAGCGCTGCAAGGATCTCCGGCCGCGACCGCGATGGCACCCACGGGAGCCCTGACCACGAACGCGACCCCCAAGGAACGCATCGGTTCCAGCGCCGAGCTGCAGACGGCGCTGGCGTGTGTCGGGAAGGCCGTCCCCACCAGCGAAGGCACACCGTTCAAGCTCATCCTTGCCCGATTCGACGGGAAGACGTCCTTCCTCGCCTTCTACTACCGGTGGGCAGGCACAGCCGGGGCACCGATCGGTGTTATCGCGCAGATCGTAGACGGCACCACCTGCACCACAAGCGGTTCCAGCAGTGCCTTCAGCTAGCGTTCCCTATCCGGGAATAGGCGGGCGTTGGAACGTGTGGGAGGATGCCGACGTGGATCAGGCGACGCCGCAGATGCGGGATATCATCATCATCGGATCCGGCCCGGCCGGGTACACGGCCGCCATCTACGCCGCGCGCGCCAACCTTGCCCCGCTGGTGCTCAAGGGATTAGATGCCGGCGGCCAGCTGATGCTGACCACCGATGTCGAGAACTTCCCCGGCTTCCCCGGCGGCATCATGGGCCCCGCCCTGATGGAAGACCTGGAGAAGCAGGCCCACCGGTTCGGCGCCGAGATCCTGCCCGCGCATGTCACCAAGGTCGACCTCTCCGCCAGGCCCTTCGGCGTGTGGGCAGGGGATCAGGGATGGCGCGCGAACGCCGTTATCATCGCAACCGGCGCCACCGCCCGATGGCTCGGCGTCCCGGGTGAGGAGAAGCTGCGAGGACGCGGTGTCAGTGCGTGCGCAACGTGCGACGGCTTCTTCTTCAAGGACCGGGAGCTGCTGGTGGTAGGGGGCGGCGACTCGGCCATGGAAGAGGCTACGTTCCTCACGAAGTTCGCGTCGAAGGTCACGATCGTCCACCGGCGCGATGAGTTCCGCGCTTCGAAGATCATGGTCGATCGCGCCCTGGCCAACCCGAAGATCGAGGTCATCTGGAACGCGACCGTGGCCGAGATCCTGGGCACGGACGCCGTCACGGGGGCGCGGCTCCTGGACACGGTCACCGGCGAAACGACGGAGGTCAGGGCGGACGGGGTGTTCATGGCTATCGGCCACGACCCCAACACGTCGCTCTTCGCCGGCCAGCTGGCCTTGGACTCCGCCGACTACGTCGCGGTCCACGAACCACGAACCACGACCAGCGTCGAAGGCGTGTTCGCGGCGGGCGACGTCACCGACACCATCTACCGGCAGGCTGTGACGGCCGCCGGACAGGGCTGCAAGGCTGCGATCGACGCCGAGCACTTCCTGGAGGAGCTCTCCCACTCGCGCGCGGGGGCCCACGCGGCAGGGTAGGAGGGAATCAAGACGGGGTCGCGGGCGTTCTGGGAACCTGAAGCCTCGTGCAGATCCGCGCGCGGGGGATTCACTAATCGACCAAGGAGCGATACACACATGGCGAACATCGGTGACGTTACCGACCAAGGATTCCAGAGCATCGTGCTCGACTCCGATACCCCGGTCCTGGTGGACTTCTGGGCGGAGTGGTGCGTGCCGTGCCACATGGTCAGCCCTGTGGTCGAGGAGATCGGCCAGGACAAAGGCGAGACCCTCAAGGTCGCGAAGCTCAACATCGACGACAACCCGGATGCCACCCGTAAGTACAGCGTGATGTCCATCCCTTCGCTCATCCTGTTCAAGGGTGGGCAAGAGGTGGCCCGCGTGGTCGGCGCCAAGCCGAAGGACGCCATCCTCCGCGACCTCGAATCGCACCTGTAGACGAGACTGCGCCCGCGTCGGTTGCCGTCACCCGGACCGGAGCGCAGACTTCTTCCGTGCGGAGCGTTCGAACCGGCGACAGCGGACCTGAGGCTCGCGACATCCAGCAGCGGCTTGCCGACCTCGGCTTCTCGATAGACCCCGACGAAGCGGCCGCCGGGTTCGGCGACTCGACCCGTTCCGCCGTGCTTGCGTTCCAGGAGTCCCGGAACCTGCGCGTCGATGGGCTCGTGGGCCCCGACACCTGGGGACAACTGGTCGAAGCCGGCTATCGGCTGGGCGATCGCTCCCTCTATCTCCGCGCACCGGTGTACCGGGGCGACGACGTACGAGCTCTGCAGCGCAAGCTCAATGGGCTTGGTTTCGATGCGGGTAAGGAAGACGGGATGTTCGGCCCACGAACGGAACGAGCCGTACGGGAGTTCCAGCGGAACGTAGGCGACACCCCGGACGGCATGGTCGGATTCGCCACCGTCCGAACGCTCCAACGGATGCGCCCGCCCGAAGCGGGGCCCGGCCGCGCGATGGTCCGCGAGGGCGAGGAGCTTCGGCACAGGCACGGTTCGCTCGAGGGGTCCGTCGTCGCGATCGACCCGGGCCCGGGCACGAAGAGCAACGACGCGAACCGCCGGCTGGCGCTGGCACTGCGTGATTCGCTGGCCGCCCTCGGCGCCAAACCCGAGATCCTCAGCGACGCCGACGGTGATCCGTCTCCTTCCGATAGCGCCCGTCTGGCGAACGATCTGGGCGCGGTCCTCTGCCTCTCGCTGCATCTGGGCGAGGGGGTATCGGAGACCTCCGGGCCGACGTGCTCGTACTTCGGGAGCCTGCGGACACACAGTCCGGCCGGCCAACTCCTGGCCGAGCACATCCTGGACGAACTCGAAGGGACACTCGGACGGCGAGGACGGCTCCAGCGACTGACCGGCGCCATGCTCCGCGAGACACGCATGCCCGCGGTGCAGATCGAACCCGTCGCCGGCGCGAACCCGCAGGAAACCTCACTCTTGGCCGATCCGGCATTCGTCCTCCGTGTTGCGGCGGCGATCGCGGCCGGTTCGTCGAGGTATTTCGTGGTGGCTGGCGGCGGGCCGCCTCGCCCGCCGAGGTAGACGATTACCTAGCGCGCTTCGGCGCGAAGACCGTGAGCAGCACCCCGAGGATGGCGCCCAGGATGGCGGCTGTTCGCGCCCGTTCCCGTTCGGTCGGCGGAGTGAGGTCGGATGGCTGGACGGGCATCGGGGTCTATGCTACGCGCCGTGCGGTTCTGTCTGATGCTCGAAGGCCAGGAGGGCGTGACCTGGGAAGAGTGGGTCGCCATGGCCACGACCGCTGAACGCCTGGGGTTCGAGGCGATCTTCACGTCGGACCATTACCTGAGCGTCAACGGCAACCGCGAGCGAGGATCTTCCGACGCGTGGACGGTCATGGCCGGCCTTGCCGCTGTCACCTCCACCATCCGTCTCGGAACCCTGGTTTCCCCGATCACGTTCCGCGAGCCGGCTGTCCTGGCCAAGGTCGCGACCACCGTGGATCACATGAGCGGCGGGCGCGTGGAGCTCGGGATGGGCGCGGGATGGTGGGAGGAAGAGCACACCACGCACGGGTTCGCGTTCCCACCGGCCCCGGAACGGTTCGAACGGCTTGAGGAACAGTTGGCCGTCATCCATGGGCTCCTGACGGAAGAGCGGTTCCGCTTCCAGGGCAAGCACTATGAGCTGGCCGAGGGAACCTTCTGGCCGAAGCCGTGGCAGCGACCGCGCATGCCCATCGTCCTCGGCGGTCAGACCGTCGGGCCGTGGATGCAGCGGCTGATCGGTGCCTACGCCGATGAGTTCAACACGGTCGGGGGAACGCCCGAAGAAGTGCACGCTCGGTTCCAGCGGGCACGCGCCGCCGTGGGATCGGTGGGGCGAAAGCAGGACACGCTCACCACGTCGTTCATGACGTGGTGCTTCGTGGGACGCACGCAAGAAGAGTGGCGAGACCGGGTGGAGCGCGCGTGGCAGAAGGATCCGAAAGCGGGCCCCTTCGATGCGTACCTGGCCAACCTGGAGGCGGACTGCATCATGGGCACGCCGGAACAAGCGGTGGCCAGACTGCGGGCCTACGCCGATGCCGGGGTGGAACGCGTCATGCTGAACCACGAGCTGTTCGACGATCTGGACATGCTCGAGGTCTTGGCGGAACACATCTGTCCGTGGCTGTCCAGTTGATGGCGGCTCGCGTGATCTTGATCACCGGTGGCGCCGGCGGGATGGGAAGGGCCATCGCCGCGCGGTTCCTGGCTGAAGGGGACGCCGTGGTCATCTCCGACCGAACGCAGGCGTCCTTGGACGATGCTGCAGGCGAACTCCCCGGTGTGAGAACCGTGGTCGCCGACGTCGCGTCGGTCACGGATTGCGAGCGGATGGTCGCCGAACCCCTTGCAACGCACGGCCGTTTGGATGTCCTGGTGGTTACCGCCGGGGTCTGGGTCGAGGGCGATTCGGCCGCGATGACCGAGGCCCAATGGGATCACGTGATGAACGTGAACCTCAAGGGTGCGTTCTTCGCGTGCCGGTTCGCGATACCGGCGTTGGTGGAAACGGGCGGATGCATCGTCTGTATCTCGAGTGACTACGGGTTGGTGGGCGGGCCGGGGGCCGCGCTCTACTGCGCATCGAAGTTCGGGCTGAACGGGTTGGTGAAGTCCATGGCGTTGGAGCTGGCACCTAAGGGCGTGCGCGTGAACAGCGTATGTCCCACCGACGTGGACACGCCGATGCTGGCGGGGCAGGCGGCGACCTACGGTGGCGGCGACCCCGAGGGCTATCTCCGAACGTTGCTGGGCACCGCCCCGCAAGGTGAGCGCGCGCGGTTCATACGCGCCGACGAGATCGCGGCCACGGTGGCGTTCCTGGCGTCTCCCGAGGCCGCCCCCATCACCGGCGTGTGCCTGCCGGTGGATTGGGGTACGACCGCCGGCTACTAGCGTTGCTCCGAAGTTCCGGGCGTGTAGGCTTGCGCCATGTTCAACATTAGTGGGTTCTTCCTCTTCTTCATGATCTTCGCCATCGCCGCCTTGGGTGTGTGGATCTGGGCTCTCGTCGATGCGATCAGCGTGCCGAACGACTCGGACTACAAGACCGGGAACAAGCTCATCTGGGTGGTCGTCATCGTGTTCGCGCAGTTCATCGGGGCCATCGTGTACCTCGCGGTCGGACGACCAGATCCAACGCGGCCCCCCGTGGCCGCACCGCCGTCGTTGGAGCAGCCGCCGCCGGGGTCGATGCCATCGCCGCCGCCTTCGCCGGGCGGATAGCCGGCAGCAGGCCGGCGCACTCCTACCTTCGCCACCTGCGGCCTTGCTAGGCTGAGACCTCCCATGGCCGAGTTCTCCATCGATCGCTTCGTCGACCTCTACGCAGCTCGGACGTCCGGCATGTCCGCGTCGGAGGTGCGCGCACTGTTCGCGGTCGCGTCCCGCCCGGAGGTGGTCTCGCTGGCAGGCGGGATGCCGTTCGTGCAGGCCTTGCCCGCGGATGAACTCCTGCAGGTGGTTCGGGAAGTGCTTGAGGAACACGGCTCGATGGCGCTCCAGTATGGCGGCGGGCAGGGAGCTCTTTCGCTCCGTACCCGCCTGCTGGAACTCATGGCCGCCGAAGGAGTGCGAGCCGATCCGGACGACATGGTTATCACGACGGGCGCGCAGCAGGCGTTAGATCTGGTCGGGAAGATCTTCATCGACCCGGGTGACCTCATCGCCGTGGAGGCGCCGGCCTACGTCGGTGCTCTCACCGCCTTCGGCGCCTACCAGCCGCGCTACCTGCAGATCGACATCGACGGCGACGGCATGGTGGTCGACCAGCTTGAGCAAGCTTTCATCCGCGGCGAACGGCCGAAGTTCGTCTACACGTGCCCGAACTTCGGGAACCCCAGCGGCGTGACGTTGTCCTACGCCCGCCGCCAGCAGTTGATCGCGCTCTGCCGGGAAGCCTCGATCCCGATAGTGGAAGACAACCCCTACGGGATGCTTCGCTTCGAAGGTGACTCGCTCCCCTGCCTGCGCACCCTTGACCCGGAGAACGTCATCTACCTGGGCACTGTGTCGAAGGTGTTCTCCCCCGGCGTTCGCGTCGGATGGGCGCTGGCCGTCCAGTCGGTCATCCAGCGCCTGACCCTGGCCAAGGAGGCCGCCGATCTGTGCGGATCCAGCTTCATGATGCTCGTCACCGAACGCTACTTCTCCGATCAGGAACGCTGGCGAACGAACCTATCGACGCTGGTCGGCGTGTACCGGTCCCGCCGCGACGCGATGCTCGACGCGGTCGCCGAACACTTCCCCGAGGGAACCGAGTGGACGACGCCGGCCGGTGGCTTCTACGTCTGGGTCACGCTGCCGGCCTGGATGGACACGAGGGCCATGCTCGCCGCCGCCGTCGAGCGCCGTGTGGCCTACGTTCCCGGCTCGGCGTTCTATCCGGATGGGCGTGGGCGCGATCAGATGCGCCTCGCGTTCTGCTACCCGCCCGAGGACCGGATCCGCGAGGGCATCCAGCGGCTCGGGGCCCTGCTCGAAGACGAGACGCAGCTCTACAGGAGCCTTCGCCCGTGAAGATCGCGGTCTTGGCGGGGGGCCGAACGCCGGAGCGAGATGTGTCGCTCCGCAGCGGCCACCGGGTGCTGACGGCCCTGGGCGAACTCGGGCACGACGCGGTGCTGGTGGATCCTGCCGAGCGTCCACTCGCGGAAACCCTGCTGGAACTGCGGCCAGCTATCTGCTGGTTATCGCTGCACGGCAAGGAAGGTGAGGACGGCACGGTTCAGCGTCTGCTTCATCTCATCGACGTTCCCTACGTGGGGTCAGCTGCGTTCGACTGCGAGGTGGCGTTCGACAAGATGCTCGCGAAGGACGTCCTGCGGCGCGCGGGCGTGCCGACACCCGCGTGGGCCACGGTAGAGGGTGCGGCGCTCCGTGACCTCGGAGCGGGTGCCGTCTTGGGGATCGCTGTGGAGCGCGTGGGACTGCCGTGCGTGGTGAAACCCTCGCGGAGCGGATCGGCGCTCGGCGTCAGCTTCGTCGAACGGGCGGCCGATCTGCCAGCGGCGGTCATGGGTGCCCTCTCGTTCAGCGGCGCCGCGGTCATCGAAGCGAAGATCGAAGGTTCCGAGCTTGCACTGGCGGCGGTGGGATCCCCACTCGAAGCGCTTCCACTGGTAGAGATCGTCCCGAAAAGCAGTGTGTACGACTACGCCGCGCGCTACACCGCGGGGGCGACGGAATACTTCTCGCCTGCGCGACTCGCCGACGATGTCACAGCTGATGCGACCTCAGCCGCACTGGCCGCGGTCGGCGCGCTGGGGCTTCGGGACCTGGCTCGGGTGGATCTGATGGTCGACTCCGCCGGCAGGCCTTGGGTGCTGGAGGTGAACGTCTCGCCGGGGATGACGGAGACCTCTCTCGTGCCGATGGCGGCTTGTGGCGCGGGGATGACTCTGGCCGATGTGTGTGACCGTATCCTACGGTCGGCGCTCGATCGCAGCTAGTCGGGTGCGAGCCCGGGCCCCGACCCGATGATCTCGCTCACGATCCGCTCCAGATCATCGGCCGAACCGAACTCGATGATTACCTGCCCCCGCTTCTTCCCCATCTTGATGAGCACGCGCGTCGCCAGCTGCTCGGAGAGGATCTCCTCCACCTCGCCCATCTGCCCTTGGTCGGGCGCCGGTGCCGAAGCCTTCTCGGGTTTCGTCGCGGACTCGGGAGCCGGTTCCAGGTAACGACGCACCAAGTCTTCGGTCTCACGAACCGAAAGATCCTCAGCGGTCACTCGAAGCGCGAGCGTCGAGATCGCTTCCTTGTCACCCAGGGACAGCAGGGTCCGGGCGTGCCCGGCCTGGAGCTTCCCATCGGTGAGGAGCTGTTGAACGTCCAATGGAAGTTGGAGCAGCCGGAGGGTGTTCGCGATGTGTGACCGTGACAGACCGACACGTTCGGCCAGCTCTTCCTGCTTGAGGCCGAGCTCCTCGATCAGGGCACGGAAGGCCTCGGCCAGTTCTATGGGGCCAAGGTCTTGCCGGTGGATGTTCTCGATGAGGGCTTCGCGCAGGAGATCCGAGTCGCCCGTGTCTCGAACGACCACCGCCACCGTGGCCAGGCCCGCGACCTTGGCCGCACGCAGCCGGCGTTCGCCCGCCACCACTTCGTACCGGGAGTCCCCCGACTTCCGCACCACGATCGGCTGAAGGATCCCAACCTCCCGGATCGAGGCCGCCAGCGACGCGATCTCGGCATCGTCGAACAACGTCCTCGGTTGCTTCGGATTCGGTCCGATCGCGTTGACCGGCACTTCCAGAAGTCCCGACGCGCTTTCGCCGGCCTCAGGCGCACCGGGGATCAACGCGGAGAGCCCTCTGCCCAGCCCGCCTCGCTTCGACATCACTCGCCTCCCTTACCGAACAGTCGTCGCCATCGTCGCTTTCGGCCCCCGTCTTCCTCCAGCGTGGCGCCGATGTTGGCCATCGCCGGTTGGTCCGGCTCGGCGCCGCGAGGAGGTGCAGGCGCTTCTTGACCGGAGCGGATGTCGATATCTGCGTCGTCGTCGATAACTACCACCCGTCGTTCGGGAAGGTGCCCGGGTGGGGCTGGGGAACTTGGCGGCTGCACCCGCGGCGCTGGTGTGTCGGCCTCATCCCACATCTCATCCTCGTCCATCTGCGATTCAACTTGCTGGGCGGCTTCAGCCAATATCTCCTCGGTGGTCGCGACCTTGGATTCGGATGCGGCCTCGGCCGAAAGCTGCTCGAGCCACTCCTGCGCCTCGTCCTCGCGGTCGGCGAGGGGCTCGGGCGCAACCTTTGCGACTTCTACGACCTCCTCTGCCTCCAGCTCTTCGACCAGCTCGTGAAGCGTGGAGATCTCGGCGAGCTCGGACTCCTCTGGGGGTTCCAGTGCCACGGTGTTGGCCACCGCTGCCACGGTCACCGTGGGGAGGTCGCTGTAGATGGGCATCGGCTCGTCCGGGGGCGGACGAAGCGCCACCTCACGAGCGAGCTGCCGGTAGCACTCGGCCCCCTTGGACTTCGGGTCGTAGACGGTGATCGGCTGGCCGAACCCGGGGGCTTCGGAGAGCCGCACCGTCCGAGGGATGATCACGTCATACACGATCTCCCCGAAATACCGCTGCACCTCCTCGACCACCTGCTCCGACAGCTTCGTCCGTGGATCGAACATCGTCATCACGATGCCGGACAGGCGCAATCCTGGGTTGATGTTCTGTTGGACCAAGCTGACGTTGCGGAGCAGCTGTCCCAGGCCCTCCAGGGCGTAATACTCACACTGGATGGGCACGATGAGCTCCTCGGCCGCCGTAAGGGCGTTCACCGTCAGCAGACCAAGTGACGGGGGACAGTCGAAGATGATGAAGTCATACACGCCGGAACGAATGGGTTCGATGGCCTTCTTCAGGCGTGCCTCACGGGAGAACTGGCTAACCAGTTCGATCTCGGCCCCGGCCAGATCGATCGTCGAGGGGATGGCGTGAAGTCGAGGCACCTGCGTGTGGACGATCGCCCGGTCCAAAGGGGCCTCGGCCACGATCACGTCGTAGACGGTGGTCTCCCGGGCCTCGTGGCGGATCCCAAGGCCGGTGGAGGCATTCCCCTGAGGATCGAGATCAACGACCAAGACCCGATAACCGAGATCGGCGAGGGTGGCCCCGAGGCTGACGGTGGTCGTCGACTTGCCGACGCCGCCCTTCTGGTTGGCGATCGCGATAACGCGAGCGTTACCGGGCACCTCGGGAGGTTTCGGCACCCCCTGCTTCCTCGGGGTCCGTTTCGGAGGCCGCTTGCTAGCACCCGACGCTCCACGCTCGGTGGATGAAGAGGACACGTCGGAACTGGCCTTGGTCACTGCCGGGTCATGATAGCGAGCGGGCCCGACCTTGCAAGCGCGGGGGTGGCGAAAAGCGCGACTTCCGCCCCTTCCGGCGTACCTGCGGCCACATCGAACCGGGCTCCGGCGAAGTAGAGGAGCCTCCCGGCGGACGCCAGCAGCGGCTCAGCGATGGCCCAGCAGGCGGAGGCGCTCATGAAGGCCCGAACCATGATGAGGTCAACGGGCTCGCGGAGGTGCTCCGCGAGCCCGTGGAACACCGTGACGTTGGGGAGGGCGAGCGCTTCGATGGCCAGCTCGAGGAAGGCGGCGCGTTTACGCCGGGCCTCCACGAGCGTGACGTGCAGGCTCGGCGAGGCGATCGCCACGGGGATGCCCGGCAATCCGGCGCCTGAACCCAGATCGTAGGCGGTGGTCGCGGCATCAACGTAGGTGGCTGCCCGGAGACTATCCAGGATATGGCGTTCGCGGATCCTAGGGACGTCTGCCTTGGCGATCATCCCGAACGGGCCGGCTTTCTCTCGGAGGAGGCCCTCGTAGGTCTCGAGCTGCGCCGCCTGGTTGGCGTCGATGACCACGTCGAATGCTGCGGCCGAATCAGCCCAACCCTCATGTTTCACGTGAAACACGCCCGATCCGTATGCCGGTCAAACCCTGCGGATGACCACGAAGCGGTTCGGCTCTTCCCCGCGGGAGCTGGTCTCCACCCCGGCAAGGTCCGCCAGCGCGTCGTGCACGAGCTTCCGTTCGAACGGGTTCATCGGGTCCAGCTCGGCCTCCCGGTCGCCCTCCAGAACGCGTTCCGCTTGTTGGACCGCGTTCTCAACAAGGCGCTCTTCACGGCGCTTGCGGTAGTCCTGGACGTCCACGATCACGCGGACGCGGGTGTCCAGTCGTCGGCTCACCACCATCCGGGTGAGTTCCTGGATGGCATCCAGCGTCTGCCCGTGCCGTCCGATAAGCAGCGCCATGTCGTCGTCCGGTCCGTCGACGATATCCACATACATGTGCCCCGAGTGCTCACCGGGCTCGGCGATCGCGTCGATCCCCATCCGGACCAGCAGCTCTTCAAGGAAGTCTGCGGCGGCGTCCGCCTGCTCCTCGAGTTCCTCGAGGTCACCCTCCGCGATCACCCGGCTCATGGGAGCGGAGCGCACCGGAGACGACGGGGACCCGCCAAAGGGGTCCGCGGCACCCTCGTCCCCCGCGTCCTGATCGTCCTCGTCGTCCTCCGACTGCGCCGGTTCGTCGGTTCGCACGATCACCACCGCGCCCTGCCCACCAACGCCCAGGAACCCGGCCTTGGCCTCCTTCACGATCTCGACAGATGCTTGCTGCTCCGTGACGCCGAGTTCCGCCAAGGCGGTCTGGATCGCCTCTTCCACGGTGGCCCCGTTCTGTTCGATCTCGCGCGTCATGGTGAGCCCCCTGGTTTCTCTTCGGGATCCGGCTTCGGTTGGACTTTCCCCGTGTTCGGCCGACGCTTGGGGGTCTGCGTGCTGCCACCGGTCTTCGGCGGACGGGGGGTCTGGCCGCCCTTCGGCCTCTTGGTCGGGCGGGCGGGCGTTCCTGCCCGCTTGTCGCGCTCGGCGCGCTGGACCTCGGCTTGGGCCATGAGCTTGCTCATGAATCCCTGCTTCGCCGGCTGGTCGCCCTTCGCGCGTTGTTCCGCGATCCGCCGGTCCAGCGCATCGGGGCCGATGTGCCCGAGTTTCAGCAGGGCGTACTGCTGGCCGATCTGCCACAGGTTAGCGGTGGTCCAATACACGAGCAGCCCCGCCGCGAACTGCAGCCCGAAGACGCCGAACATGATCGGCATGATCTTCATGATCGTCTGCTGCTGGCCGGATTGCGCCCCCGGTGGGCTCGCCTTCTGCATCTGTCTCTGCTGGTAGAAGGTGGTCAGGATCATGGCGAGCAAGAACAGGTAATAGGGGGCGCGGGAGAGGGGGCTCCCGCCGCATGCGATGGTCCCATCCCCGGTGCTCGGGCGGAACGTCGCGCCCGGAACCCCGATCGGCAAGCCGCCCAGGAGATCGTTCCGCTGACTGTCCTTGGTGGCAACGTTGCTGCCCCCCGCTTGGATCGGGCTGCATTGCAGGTTCATCCAAAGGAAGCCGCCCGTCTGGTGCGTCAGGATGTCCTTGTACAGCTGGGTGTCGGCGGGGATGTGGCTGTTGTGGACGAGGTAGTAGGTAGGGGTCTGATTAGCCGAGATCTCGACGTTGTGGGCCATGACAGGCACCAGGATGGGGGGGCGGATAACCGCGTACATCGCGATCAAGAGCGGGAACTGCAGCAGCACCGGCAGGCAGCCGCCCAGGGGATTCACCCCGGCGTCCTTGTAGAGCTTCATCGTCTCTTCTTGCTGCTTGGCCTTGTTTCCCTTGTACTTCTTCTGCAGTTCCTTGACCTTCGGTTGGATCGCCGACATGGCTTGCATCGACTTGATCTGCTTGATCCCCAGCGGCAGGAGGACGATGCGGATGAGCAGGGTCAGCAGGATGATCGAGATGCCGAAGCTGCCCACCAAGTCATAGAGGTGAGCCAGGATCCATCCGATCCCATTCAGGAGGAGCTGGAAGGGCACGAATGCGAGCACTACGCCGACACCTTCTTATTACCGGTGTGTAGGACCGCATCATACGCACGAGCGCGGAGCCTCGCAGCCGAATCCCGTTTCATCGGGACCGGTTCCGCTCCACCCTTCCCGAATGGGTTGCAACGCAAGACTCTCCAGGTCGCGAGAGTAGCGCCGACCGCCGCGCCCCGACACCTCACGGCGTCCTCCGCATACACGGAGCAACTCGGATGGAACCGGCACTGGCCACCGAGCAGACCCGAGAGCGTCAGGCGGTAGAGCTTGATCGCGGCGGTGAGAACGGTGCGGGCCGGCAGGCCCGCGGCCCAGAGGACGCGGCGCACGGCACTCACGCCTTCACCCCAACGCGGAGCAGTTCGGTCATCTCGCCCACCAGGTCCTGTGTCTTCACGCCTCGGATGCCTTCCCTTGCAACCAAGACGACGTCAGTCGCCTCGCTAGGTTCGAACGCGGTCACCCGCCATGCCGCCCGCAGGATACGCTTGGCCCGATTCCGATCAACGGCCCCGCCCACCTTTCGAGACGCCACCACCGCGAGCCCGCCGCTCCCCGGCGCGCCGAACACCACCATCCGCTTGCCGCGCGACGGGGTGGCGATCCGGAAGACCCGCTGAACCTCGCTGGCACGCAACGATGCAGGTCAGGCGGTCAGCCGCGCGCGGCCCTTGCGACGCCTGCGAGCGATGATCGCCCTGCCGGCGCGCGTGCGCATACGGAGACGGAAGCCGTGCGTCTTCGCGCGGCGGCGGTTGTTCGGTTGGAAAGTACGCTTGCCTTTGGCCATGTCCTGGGATTCCTCAGTCGATACGAAGGCCGGCTGGTCGCTGGCCGAACGAGAGTATACGGGCCCGCATCGACGCAGGGCAAAGGCCTTGACAAGAGAAAGAGTGTCAAGACCCCGCGCACACGAAGCGTGGTGGAAAACGGCGGTGCTATAGTCCGCCCGCCTTCCCCAAAGGCGACCCCGGCCGGTCCGGCGCAGCGCCCTCGTAGGCCTTCCCCGGAAGGTTTTCCACCGCTGTGGAAAGGTTCTGTGGATACGTATGGCGATAGCTTTCTCTGAACAAGACGCCCGCGCCACCTGGTCCCACGTCATGGATCGTGCCCGCACCGAACTGCCCGAGACCACCGTCGTGATGTGGTTCTCCGAGGTCCGTGCCACCAGCCTCAACCAGGAGATCCTGACCCTTGCGGTCCCCAGCCCGCTCATCCGTGAACGCCTGCAGCACAATCATCTCAGCCTGATCGAGGACGCCGCGGCCGAAGAGGCCGAACGGCCCATCGCGATCGAGTTCGAGGTGGTCGAGGCCATGCGCACGCCGGAAGAAACGCGCGGCGAACCGTCCGAGGCACCCGACCCGGTTCCCACCCCGGCGTCCTACGCATTCGACGCAACGCCGTTGCTGCCGGCCCCGGACGAGCTCGGCGCGCCGGGCCTGCCATTCCCCAACTACACGTTCGACGCCTTCGTCCCGGGACAGTCGAACCGGTTCGCCCATGCGGCGGCGATGGCCGTTGCCGAGGCTCCGCCATCCAAGGCATACAACCCACTGTTCATCTACGGCGAGGTTGGATTGGGCAAGACCCACCTCCTCATCGCCGTAGGCCATCTCATGTACCGGCTGAACCGTGGCGCCCGCGTGAAGTACGTCACGTCCGAACAGTTCGTGACCGAGTTCATCAAGGCGGTCCGCGAGCGCCACGGAGACGCGTTCCGCCATCGGTACCGGGAAGTGGATGTGCTCCTCGTTGACGACATCCAGTTCCTGGCCAAGCGCGAAGAGACCCAGACGGAGTTCTTCCACACGTTCAATCACCTGCATGCGGCCGGCAAGCAGATCGTGATCGCCTCCGACCGCCCTCCCCATGAGCTGTCCGGCCTGGAAGACCGGCTGGTCAGCCGCTTCCGCTGGGGCCTCTGCGTCGATGTGCAGCCGCCCGACCTGGAGACCCGCATCGCGATCCTGCAGCTCAAGGCCGAGCGCGAGAACATCGTGGTCCCTCCCGACGTGATCGAGTACGTGGCGTCGAAGTTCGATCAGAGCGTCCGCGAGCTGGAAGGCGCGCTGGTCCGTGTGGTGGCCCTGAGCTCCATCACCGAACAACCGATCAACGAGGAGCTCGCCGAGCGAGCGCTCCAGGGCTTGATCCCCCAGACCGACCAAGAGATACCCCCGCAGCTCATCTTGGAGGAGACGGCGAAGCACTTCTCACTGGCGGGTTCAGATCTGTTGTCCGCCAGTCGTTCTCGGCCGCTCGTTCAAGCGCGGCAGATCGCGATGTACCTCATGCGCGAGTGCACCGGACTCTCGCTGGTGAAGATCGGCGAACTCTTCGGCGGCCGCGATCACACCACCGCGCTCTACGGCATCAAGAAGATCGAGGCGGAGATGCAGAAGCGCGACCAGACCTTCCGCCACGTGCAGGATCTGACCCGGATCATCCGCGGGCGCGTCCGGGGGTCGGCGTGAGCCTGCCTGTGGAACCCCTGGGGATAACACGTGAGCCTGTTGTGGGTTGTGTGCCTGTCCCCAGCGATATCGTGCGGAGTGACAACACTTCTCCCCGGCCCGTACCCATGTCGGAGGGGCCCGCTACGCTGCACAGACAGGGGTGTTCTCCACGTTTCCACCGCACCTACCACTACCGGTATGAGATAAGAACTAGAGGGGGAACGCGATGAAATTCCGTTGTGACCGCGACGCGCTGTCCGACGCGCTGCAGACCGTTCAGCGCGGCGTGGCTTCGCGCCCAGGTATCCCGGCCCTGACCGGCGTGCTCATGGACGCCAGCCAGGAGGGCCAACTCACTCTCTCGACCACCGACCTCGAAGTGGCGGCGCGGCTATCCATCGAGGTTCAGGTCACCGAACCCGGCGTCGCGCTGGTTCCGGCACGGCTGCTCGCCGACACGGTGAAGTCGCTTTCCAACGCCCCGGTGGAGTTCGAGACAGATCAATCACAGGCCAGGATTCGTTGCGCTGCATACGAAGGAACGCTGCGGCTGCTTCCGGCTGAGGACTTCCCCGGGCTGCAGGAGCCGGGCGGCGTGGCCATCACGGCCGTAGCCGGAGCGTTCGCGGAGGCGGTCACTCAGGCCGCGCGGGCAGCCAGCCGTGACGAGGCCCGGCCGGTGCTGACCGGCGTGCTGCTCGAGGTCAGCAGGGAAGGCGTCGTCATGGTCGCGACGGACTCCTACCGCCTCGCGGTGCGCGACCTGGTGGCCACCGCCGATGGCGAGACGAAGGTCATCGTGCCCGAGCGTGCCTTGATCGAGGCGGGCCGCGCGGCCTCGACCGACGAGAAGAGCACCATGTCGATCCACGTCGACGCGTCGCAGATCTCGTTCAAGATCGGCCAGTTGACGCTCACGTCGCGACTCATCGAAGGCGAGTTCCCGAACTACCGGCAGCTGCTCCCTGATCAGCACGAGAGCCGGCTCACCATCAGCCGTCAGGCGCTGCTCGACTCGGTCCGGCGTGTCGGCCTGCTGGCCCGCGACACCACACCGGTACGGATCGAATTCAACGCGCTCGGAGTCAAGCTCTCCTCCTCCAGCCCCGACTTGGGGCAAGCGGTCGAGACGGTAGAAGCTCGCTATGAGGGCGAAGACCTGACGGTTGCGTTCAACCCGCAGTACCTGGCGGACGGGCTTACCGCCGCCGTGGGGGAGAGCGTACGCCTGGACGTCCGCGACGGACTCAAGCCGGGGGTGGTGCGCGGTGAGGGTGATGAGTTCACCTATCTCGTGATGCCTGTTCGGCTGCCGGCTTCGGTGTCGTAACCGGCTGCGGCGCAAGGTTTCCCCGGGATGCGCCTCCTCTGGGTCGAACTCCGCGACTTCCGTAATCACGTACTGACGCGGATCGACCCCGTTCCCGACGGCCTCTTGGTCGCGGTTGGCCCCAACGGAGAGGGCAAGACGAACCTTCTGGAGGGCATCCACTTCCTCTATGCGCTCGCGAGTCCGCGCGTCAGCACGAATGCCCCGCTGGTGCGTGAGGGTGCGCAGGCGGCCTATGTTCGCGGTGAGTTCGACACGCGGGAGGGGAAGGCCCTCGTGGAGGTGGAGATCCCCATGCAGGGTGCGGCCCGCGTCCAGGTGAACCGCTCGCCGATCCGACGCAAGCGGGACCTTCGCCGCCAGGTCCGAGCCGTGCTCTTCGGGCCGTTCGACCTGCCGATCGTCATCGGTGAGCCGGGCAAGCGCCGGACGTTCATGGACGAGGCGCTCACGACGCTCTGGCCACTGAAGGAGGCGCTCCTCACCGCGTACGACCGCGCGCTCCGCCAGCGCAATCGCCTGTTCAAGGAATGGGACGGGCCTGGGGTCCCACCGGGGATCGACGTGTGGGACGAGGCCCTGGTCACTGCGGGCGCTGCCCTGATCTGCGCCAGAACCGAAGCCATGCAACGGCTTTCCCCGTTCGCGTCCGAGGAGTTCAAGGCACTCGCGGGCTATGACCTGCTCACTATGTACACGGCCAACGTCACCGCCCCCGAGCCCGAGGGGGTGGAGGACGCCTTCCGCGCGCGCATCGCCGAACGGCGGAACGATGAGCTCCAACGCCGTACGTCCCTGGTCGGACCCCACCGCGACGATCTGGACCTGGCCGTGCGCGACATGGGAGCGCGGGCATTCGGGTCCTACGGAGAGACATGGGCGGCCGCGCTCTGCTTGCGCCTGGGCCTGGCGGGCGCTGTTGCCGCGGAGATCGGCGAACCACCACTGCTCCTGGTCGACGATCCGTTCAGCGCGCTCGACCCGGTGCGCCGGGACCACATCGGCGAACGGCTGGCGGCGCGCAGCGGCCAGGTGCTCATCACCGTGGCCGACAGCGCCGAGGTGCCGTCCGGCGCACATGCGATCTGGGACATCAGGGGAGGCTCCGTGACGCCACGGGGGGCGCTCTGATGCCCGAGGCCAAGGGGTTCGGCAAGCGCAAGACCCCCCGCTCCAAGGATCCCGTGTCGCTCGGTTCGGTGATCGACGGCCTGATGGCCGAACAGGTCTTCAGCCGCGGGATGCCGGTTGCCTCGCTCGCCTCTAGATGGACCGACGTGGTGGGGGACCGGCTCGCCGAACAGACCGAGCCACTGGCGCTGGAGGCAGGCGTATTGACCGTCGGAGCCACCAACGGAGCATGGGCCGCACAGGTCCGATTCATGGCCGACGAGGTGAAGCGACAGGCCAATCTGGCCCTGGGGCCCGAGCGTGTTCGCCTGGTGACGGTCATCGTGCGAAACCGCAGGTCACAAGGCTAGATTCGCTCTCAGAAACCGGGTCGTTGGCCTGCCGGATTCGGTAGAATCACCGCGTACGTGCGACGACTTCCCGCGCGCGGCCCCCGCACTCAGCGTTGGCTGCCGCGCGGCCCTGATCGGAGGACGGTTGGCGACCGCGAAAGCGAAGAAGCAACAGGGATATGACTCCAGCAACATCCAGGTCCTGGAGGGCGTCGAGCACGTCAGGCTCCGCCCGGGGATGTATATCGGGACCACCAGTTCCCGCGGTCTGCACCACCTGGTGTACGAGGTAGTCGACAACTCGATCGACGAAGCCATGGCCGGTCACGCCGACCGGATCGTCGTCACCATCCACCAGGATGGCTCTGTCACGGTCGTCGACAACGGCAGAGGGATCCCGGTGAAGCCCATCCCGGGGGCCAAGGATCGCCGCCCCGCTGCGGAGGTTGTACTGACCACGCTGAACGCCGGTGGCAAGTTCGGGGGCGGTGGGTACCGCATCTCCGGCGGTCTCCACGGCGTCGGAGTCTCGGTCGTGAACGCGCTGAGTTCCAAGCTCACCGTGGATGTGCAGCGCGAGGGGTTCACGTGGTCCCAGGAGTTCGCCCGCGGCAAGGCCACCAAGAAACTGACCAAGGGCAAGGCAACCACCAAGACCGGCACCACGATCCAGTTCTGGCCGGACGACGAGATCTTCACCGAGACCATGGACTTCAAGCGCGAAACGCTCGCCGAGCGCCTGCGCGAACTCGCGTTCCTGAACAAGGGCGTCGAGATCAAGCTCATCGACGAACGCGAGACGCCCAAGAACGAGGAGATCTTCAGGGCCAACGGCGGGCTCGTCGACTTCGTGAAGTACCTGGCCCAGGGCAAGGAGGTCCTGCACAAGATCGTGGCCGTCGAGGTCAAGGAACAGGACTCCGAGGTCGAGATCGCCATGCAGTGGAACGCCGGCTACACCGAGTCGTTCTACTCGTTCGCGAACACGATCAACACGCACGAGGGCGGCATGCACGAAGAGGGCCTGAAGAAGTCCCTCACGAACGTGCTGAACCGCTGGGCCCGGGCTAAGCAGCTCCTGAAGGAGAAGGATGACAACCTCATCGGCGAGGACGTTCGCGAGGGGCTTATCGCGATCATCTCGGTGAAGCTCCGCGATCCGCAGTTCGAAGGACAGACGAAGACCAAACTCGGCAACGCGTCCATGCGCTCGCTCGTCGAGACCACGATGAACGCGCAGTTCGCGACCTGGCTGGAAGAACATCCGGCGGACGCGAAGCGGATCTTCTCCAAGGCCTCGAGCGCGGCGAAGGCGCGCCTTGCGGCGCGACAGGCGCGCGACCTCACGCGGCGCAAGTCCTTCTTGGAGTCGGGCTCACTGCCCGGCAAGCTCGCCGACTGCCAGCTCTCCGACCCGGCCTCGTGCGAGATCTACATCGTCGAGGGCGACTCGGCCGGGGGTTCTGCCAAGGCGGCGCGCGATCGCGCGACGCAAGCGATCCTGCCCATCCGCGGCAAGATCCTGAACGTCGAGAAGGCGCGCATCCACAAGATCTTGGAGAACAACGAGATCCAGGCCCTGATAACCGCCATCGGGACCGGCATCGCCGACGAGTTCGACATCGAGAAGGCTCGCTATCACAAGATCGTGCTCATGGCGGACGCCGACGTAGACGGTGCGCACATCCGGACCTTGCTGCTCACGTTCTTCTTCCGGAACATGCCGCAGCTGATCGAGGCCGGGTATATCTACCTGGCGCAGCCGCCGCTCTACCTGCTGAAGGAGGGCAAGGCTGTCCATTACTTCTACACCGAGCGCGAGTGGGACGAGTACCGCAAGAACGCGAACGGCAAGAAGCTCGAATCGCCCCAGCGGTTCAAGGGTCTCGGCGAGATGGACGCCATCCAGCTGTGGGATACCACGATGGACCCGGAGAAGCGGACCCTCCTGCAGGTCGAACTGGAAGACGCCGTTACCGCCGACCGCCTCTTCTCCGTCCTCATGGGCGAAGACGTGCCCAACCGCAAGGCATTCATCGAACAGAACGCGAAGTACGTCCGGAACCTGGACGTCTAAGGAGCTGATCGGGTGTCGCAGGAAGGGCTGTTCGCCGGCAACGTTGAGCCGGTTCAACTGGAAGAAGAGATCCAACGGTCCTTCCTGGACTACGCGATGTCGGTCATCGTCTCGCGGGCGCTGCCCGATGTGCGCGATGGTCTGAAGCCGGTCCATCGGCGCATCCTGTGGTCGATGACGGAGTCCGGGTTCCGGCCGGACAAGCCGCATCGCAAGTCCGCGGCCGTCATCGGTGACGTCCTCCGCAAGTACCACCCGCACGGCGATCAGTCGGTCTACGACGCATTGGTCCGCATGGCGCAGGACTGGTCGCTGCGCCATCCCCTCGTCGATGGTCACGGCAACTTCGGCTCCGTCGACGGCGACCCGGCCGCCGCATACAGATACTGCGTGACGGGCGACACTCTGGTGCGATCCGCAGACGGCACGTCAACCCCGATCGCGGAGTTGGTGCCGGGAGCTCAGCCCAGCTCCGAAACCCCGATAGAACTGAAGCTCGCGAACCGACTCGGCGAGCCGGTCGCGGCTTCGATGTTCTTCCACTCCGGTGAGCACCAGACCCTGCGGGTCAGCACACGTGAGGGCTACGTCTTGCAAGGAACGCCGAATCACCCCGTACTCGCGCTCACCGCGATCTCCGGGGTTCCGATGTTGCAGTGGCGCCTCTTGGAAGAGCTCCGTGCCGGTGATCGCGTTGCGCTCCTGCGCCGGGAGATCGAGGACCAGGGCGCCGATACGCGAGCAGACGAGGACCTTGCCGTGTTGGCCGGCGCTTGGGTAGCCGAAGGGTTCATCTCGCAGACGAGGGCGGGATTCAACAACGTCGACGAGCGCTATTTCCGCCGGGTCGCGTCTGCCTACGCCGCAGTCGTCGGCGGCCGGTACTACGTCTACCAGCGCGTGATCAAGTCCGGAAGCCTTCTGCACGAACTCGATGTGCACAACTTAGAGGCGTTACGGCGCAGTCCTCTTGTGGAAATGGTCGGCGCGCGGAGTGCGCAGAAGACGGTTCCGAGCTTCGTGTGGGGCGGCTCCGCCGCCTTCAAACGCACCTTCTTGCAGGCGCTGTTCGAGGGCGACGGCTCTTCGGTGCTCGCGACCCGTGGTTCCATCCAGATCTCGTATTCGACCAGAAGCGTGGCCTTGGCACGCGGTGTCCAATCGCTGCTCCTTGAGTTCGGCGTGATCTCGCGCCTCGCGTCGCACCCAACCGGCGAATGGAAAGTTGTTGTCACAAACCGCAGGGACGCAAGGCTGTTCGCCGCGCGGGTCGGGTTCTGGGGAGTCAAGCAAGAGCGCCTATGGCACCAGTTGAGCCAGGTTCCCGAGGCGAGTACGGCGATGAGTTCCGATCATGTGCCGTTCATCGCGGAGTACATCCGAGCGGAAGGTGCGGAGAGCTACACGGATCGGGATTGGCTTCGTCGGCACAACGTCGATCGCATCGAGCGCTGGGAGCGCGACCGGTTCGAGATCTTGGAGCACATCACGAATGCCGAAGTCCTCGCCGTGGTCGAACCGCTGGTCAACGGTGACTACTACTACTCGGAAGTCACCTCGGTGCAGGAGGCAGGAGTCGCCCCTGTGTATTCCGTTCGGGTCGACTCCGACGACCACGCCTTCGTCACGAACGGCTTCATAAGCCACAACACCGAGGCGCGGCTCTCGCCGATGGCTATGGAGCTGCTCCGCGACATCGAATCGGAGACGGTCGACTTCGTCCCGAACTTCGATGGGTACGAGATCCAACCGACGGTGCTGCCATCGCGGTTCCCGAACCTGCTGGTCAACGGGGCCGGCGGTATCGCCGTCGGCATGGCGACGAACATCCCACCGCACAACCTGGGCGAGGTCTGCGACGCCGTCACCCACTATCTTGAGAACCCCGAGGCCACCTCCGCAGAGCTCATGAAGTTCGTGAAGGGCCCGGACTTCCCGACGGGGGCAACGGTGATGGGGCGCCAGGGCATCCGCGATGCCTACGAGACGGGGCGTGGTTCCATCAAGGTTCGTGCGGTCAGCCAGATCGAGGAAGGCATCGGCGGGCGTTCCAAGATCGTCGTCACCGAACTGCCGTACCAGGTGAACAAGGCGCGTTTGGCCGAGAAGATCGCCGAGTTGGTGAAGACCGGCAAGGTCAAGGACATCGCCGATCTCAAGGACGAATCCAACCGCCACGGCATGCGACTGGTCATCGACTGCAAGAAGGGCGCCAACGCGCAGGTCGTGCTGAATCAGCTGTACAAGCAGACCCAGCTCCAGGACTCCTTCGGCGTCATCATGCTCGCGCTGGTCGACGGCGTGCCCCGCACGCTGAACCTGGCGGAGATGATCGGCTACTACGTCGACCATCAGGTGGATGTGGTCACGCGGCGGTCCCGCTATGACCTGCGCCGAGCCGAGGAACGCGACCACATCGTTCTGGGTCTGCTCATCGCGCTCGATCACCTGGACGAGGTCATCAAGCTCATCCGCGCTTCCGCCGACGCCGAGACCGCGCGCGCCGGCCTGATGAAGAAGTTCAAGCTCTCGGAGATCCAGGCGAACCATATCCTGGACATGCCGCTTCGCCGCCTGACGAAGTTGGCGCGCGCCGAGCTGGACAAGGAGCACGCCGAACTGCTGGAGAAGATCACGTACTTCAACTCGCTCTTGAACGACCCGGTAAAGCTCCGCGCGGTCATCAAGGACGAGCTGGCGGAGGTTCGCAAGAAGCACGCGAACGGTCGCCGAACACAGATCCGGGCCGACGAGGGCGACTTCGACATCGAGGACCTCATCAACGAGGAGGACGTGATCATCACGGTCTCCCGCACGGGGTACGTGAAGCGCCTTCCCATCGACGCCTTTCGTCGTCAGGGCCGCGGTGGGCGCGGGGTGCGCGGGCAGAACCTCAAGGAAGAGGACGTGGTCAAGCACGTCTTCACCACCACCACCCACCACTGGATGCTCTTCTTCACCACTAAGGGCAAGGTCTATCGAGTCAAGGCGCACGGGATCCCCGAGTTCGGTAAAACCGCGCGCGGCCTCTACGCCGCGAACCTGCCCGGCGTCGCGCTGGACGGGGACGAACGCATCAGCGCCGTCATCGACCTCAAGGAGTACGAGTCGGGTAGGCACCTCCTGTTCGCCACGAAGAACGGCATCGTGAAGAAGACGGCATTGCCCGAATACGACTCACCGCGCAGCGGTCTCATCGCCATCAACATCAAAGAGGGCGACGAACTCATCGATGTCCGTCTGACCGCCGGCAAGGACGAGGTCATGCTGGTCAGCCGCAAGGGCCAGGCCATCCGATTCAAGGAGGCGGCGGTCCGGCCGATGGGCCGGGGCACGTCCGGCGTGATCGGGATGCGCTTGACCGAGGACGATGTGGTCCTGGCGGTCGGACTCACCTCGGAGGGCGAGGAACTCATCAGCGTGAGCCAGCAGGGCTACGGCAAGCGCTCGAAGCTCGCCGACTATCCGACGAAGGGGCGAGGCGGCAAGGGTGTCATCGGTCACCAGCTCACGAAGAAGACTGGCCTGCTCGCGGGCGCCTACGTCGGGACGAAGGACGAGGACATGTTCGTCATCTCTTCGTCGGGGATCGTCATCCGTGTGACATCGGGCGACATCCGCAGGGTCGGGCGTGCCAGCCAGGGCGTGCGTACCATGCGCGTGGAGGAAGGGGCCGAAGTGGTTGCCCTGGCCCCCGTCATCACCCAGATGGACGAGGAGAGCTAGCGGGCTACGCGCTGAAGCGGAGCGCCCGGCGTGTCACCAACACGCGGATGCGCTGGCGTGCCTCGGCGTAGGTGAGCGCGGCCGGAACGTCCTGGCCCGCCTCTCGCGCCAGCAGTTCGAGCGTATGGGCCTGGCGCTCGGTCATCGGCTCGTCCAGGAAGCTCTCGATCAAGACGTCCGCCTCGCCGGCCGCCAGATCCGGTTCGAATGAGTAACCGAACTCCTCGCAGAGGAATCGCAGGTACTTGGCCTGAGCTTCCCCCATGGGCTCTTCGCGGAACTCCCACCCCTCCGGCGGGTCCTCGAGCCCCCATGCGGCGTGCGGGGCACCGCTCTCATCCACGCGGCACAGGTAGCACCACGTGGTGTCCAGGCCATGCGTGCACCGTTCCATACCTTTCGTTTCGGCGCGGTGGAGGGGGAACCTGAAGTCGAGACGGGAGGATCTTTGGTCCTAGTCGGGCAGCGGGACGCGCCTGAACACCCGATAGAGAACGACGTCGTAGGCGCACTTGATGGTCCCCGCCGCCACGAACGGGGCCCCGGTCGCCACGTTGCTCATGAGCACGCCCGCCAGGATCTGGCCGAACGGGCGTGCCACGTAGCGCGAGGTGTTCGTGAAGGCGGCGGCCGCGGTCCGTTCCTCAGGGTCGACCATGGCGGCGATGTAGGCCTGGCGGGCGGGGACGTCCATCTGACTGAGCGCGAACCTGGCGATCAGGAAGACGAGCGCGGGGGTCAGCGACGGCATCAACGGGATGGCCATCAGAAGAAGGTTCGACGGAAAATGGGAGAAGACCATCGTGTTCAACAAGCCGAAGCGCTCGCCGACGCGTGCAGCCACGATGGACGACCCTGCCTGCAGTAATCCGCCGGCGAAGAACACCACGCTCATCTGCGATCCGCTGGCCCCGAACCGCACCCCGAACCAGTAGACGATGAACGTCGACACCACGAACCCACCGGCGAACGCATCCGTGGCGAAGAGGAGCGACAACTTCCGAACGGTGGAACGCGACCGCACGAGCGACTTCTTCACGCCCGGGGCACCATCCGATTCGACTTCAGGGGACAGGCGGAGCGCGAGGGTCGCGGAGAGGGCGGCGGCGAGCGGGATGAGGAGCAGCCACCGCTGGCTCGACGGCGCCCCGCCCCAATGGTCGTGGAGGAACTTCGGCCCACCCGCGGCAAGCGCCCCCAGCGCCCCGGCCAGGTAGGCAACCGCGTTGTAGCGCCCGAACACCCGGATCCTCGCCTCCCCCGGCGCCTGGCCGATCATCGCCTGTTCCAGCGACGTGATGGGCCCGGATTCATTGGCGTCCGTGGACATCGTCCCGGTGAGGGAAACCGCCGCCAGCACCCACACGTTCCCGCTGATCGCGAAGATCGCGCCGACGATCCCCATCAACACCAGCAGGATGAAGTAGAGACGCCGCCGCCCGACCCGTTCGCCGATGAAACCGACCAGGATGGATGCGAGGCCCATCCCGACCAGGATCGCCGTGAGGATGAAGGTGACCTTCTCCGCAGAGAACCCGTCGCGGACCAGCGCCGCGCCCAGCACCACCACGCCGAACCCGTAGGCGAACGCCCGAAGGGCCTGGATCCACAGGATCCGCTTGAGATCGCGTTCGATGTTCACCGCCAGGGACGATAATCGAGCGCGTGCGGATAGGGACCGGGATCGCGATCATCGCCGCGGCTGCCTTGGTGCTTGCGGTCGATGCGTTCGTTCTGCGCTCGCGGGCCGGGGCCCTCCTTACGGACAGCCTGGCTGCCCTCGGCGGCGCAGCTATCGGCGTGGGGGGACTCCTGCTCCTTCATCGTGACGTGCCGGTCGCCTCTTGGGTCGTAGCTCCGGCGGTCCTGGCGCTGGCGTCCCTCGCCCACAACCGGGCGTTGTTCGGTGGATCGGGGCCTTTCAGGACCTGAAACCGGGCGACGCTGTTGCGGGTGTCCCGCCCGGCGAAGGCGTACCCTTATCGACACTCATGGCTCAGACCACCGATCCCACGTTGCCCGATCCCGGCGCGACCGACCCCGTCGCCCCGGCGATCGAGGGTCCCGTGCAAGGCCAGGCCGGGACCGTTATCTCCGCCGAACGCACCCCCAAACGCTCGCCCAAACGGACTCGGGTAGTGGTTCGCAAGGTGGGCCCGTGGTCGGTGTTCAAGCTCTCGCTGATCTTCTACTTCGTGGTCATGCTCATCTGGTGGGGCGCCCTGCTCATCGTCTATGCGATCCTTGGCACCACCGGCGCCATCACCTCGCTGACCAAGCTCATGGCAGGGATCGGGCTCTGGCAGGCGAGCAACGCGCAGCCCACCATCAACGGGAAACATGTCTTCACGTGGCTGTTCATCGGGGGGGTGGTGGCGGTCGTAATCTGGTCGATCATCAACTGCCTGGTGGCCCTCGCCTATAACCTGGTCAGCGACGTGGTCGGGGGGCTCGAGCTGACGCTGGCCGAGTCCAAACACCACCGTGACGTTTGACAGCCTTTCCGCAGCGTGGCTACGCTGCAGCCAGGGCTTCGGTCCCAAGCACGGGTCTGTAGCTCAGCTCGGTTAGAGCGCTTCCCTGATAAGGAAGAGGTCGATGGTTCAAGTCCATCCAGACCCACTCCCAACGACAGGAGGAATCGCCATGGCGGACGAAGTAGGAGCCACGGAGAAGAAGAAGGGCGGGTTCTTCCGGAAGCTCTTGAAGCTCGCCTTCATCGGAGCCGCCGTCACCGCGGTCGTGAAGGTGCTGAAGCGCCGCCGCGGGGATGACCTCGACGACGTCGAGTGGCAGGAACTGCCCCCGCCCGCGGGCGGCTAGCAGCCCTCCGGTTCCACAGGAGCGCCGCCGAAGCTAGACTCCCGCGCCATGGAGGGTCCGGCTTGGCAGCAGGCGTTCCGCGCAGGGGAGGCCGCGGGCGTCCAGCTGCGTCCACTGGTGTCGTTGGAGGATGCCGGGGAGATCGTCCGGGTGATGATCGCCACCTGGGGGAACCACCAGCTCCTGCCCCGCGAGATGATCCAGGCGCTCAGCCATTCGGGCAACGTGTCTTGGGGGGCGTTCGTGGATGGAACGCTCGTGGGGTACGTCCTGGGGTGGGCTGGGATCGACCCGAAGGACGGGCTTCATATCCACTCGCACATGCTCGCGGCGGTTCCCGACCGCCGGCACAAGGGCGTCGGGTACGCGCTCAAGCTGGCCCAGCGGGCACAGGCGCTGGATCAGGACATCCACCTGGTCCGGTGGACCTTCGACCCGCTGGTGGCCCGGAACGCGTGGTTCAACATGGGCAAGCTCGGCGCCGTCGCGGACCGATTCGAACGGAACTTCTACGGCGAGATGGGTGACTCGTTGAACGCGGGGGAGCGCTCGGACCGGTTCGTGGTGAGGTGGGATCTGGACCTGGAGCCGGGGCCGGCGCAGGCGCCTCACCCCGATGTTCCGGTGGTGCTGGCCAGGTCGGGAGATCCGGAACACCCTGCGCCGCAACCCAGCGGCCCTTCCAACGCCGGTGCGGGCTGGGTCGAGATCCCTTCCGACTACGCCGAGCTCCGTGGTTCCGACCCCTCGCTGGGGGCGGCCTGGCGGGACGCGGTGGCCGATGCGATCGCGCAGCTCTTGGAGCGGGGAGCCATCGCCGTGGCGTTCGACAAGGAGCGATCGGCGTACGCGTTCGGCCGTCGGGAGGTGCGCCGATGATCGTGCGCGCCGTCGAACTCCGGCTGGTCGGCGTGCCGTTGGTCCGTCCATTCCGGACGAGCTTCGGGGAGGTCAACCGAAAGGAGTGCGTGCTGGTCCGAGTCGAGACCGATGTCGCCGAAGGCTGGGGGGAGTGCGTTGCCGACATCGAGCCCGACTTCAGCGGTGAGTTCAACGGCGGCGCCTGGATCTTGATCCGAGACTTCCTGGCGCCCGCGCTCTTCCGCGCGGGCGACGTCGCGGCGGCACAACTCGGAGACCTCTTCTCGTTCGTCCGAGGGAACCCGATGGCTAAGGGCGCGCTGCTGGACGCCGTGCTGGACGCCGAACTGAAGAGCGAAGGACGCTCGCTGGCGTCGTATCTGGGTTCCGAACGCGACCGGGTTCCCTGCGGGGTGTCCGTGGGGATCACGCCGAGCACCGAGGAACTCCTGGCCCAGGTCGACGGCTACCTGGCGGAGGGCTACCAACGGATCAAGCTGAAGATCGCGCCGGGCGTAGATGTGGAGCGCGTTGCCGCGGTGCGCGCCGCCCACCCGGACATCCTCCTGTCGGTCGATGCCAACGCCGCCTACACCCTGGCCGACCTGGACATCTTCAAGGCTCTGGAGGACTTCAACCTCCTCATGATCGAACAACCGCTGCACTACGAGGACATGCTCCAGCACGCCAAGCTCCAGGCGCAGCTGGGCACCGACCTCTGCCTGGACGAGTCGATCCGCTCACCCGCGGACGCCGCCGCCGCTATCGAACTCGGAGCCTGCCGGATCGTGAACATCAAGCAGGGCAGGGTCGGTGGGGTTCTGGAGGCGCGGCGGGTCCACGACGTGGCCCGGGAAGCCGGCGTCCCCGTCTGGTGCGGCGGGATGCTCGAAACCGGGGTCGGCCGGGCGCTGAACCTGGCGCTTGCGTCGCTCGTGGGGTTCACCCTCCCCGGAGACACCAGTGCGTCGGCCCGCTACTTCACCGACGATCTCACCGAGCCGTTCGTGATGGCACCCGACGGCACGATGGGCGTTCCGTCCCGGCCCGGCATCGGCGTCGAACCGCGGCTCGACCGGCTGGCGGAAACCACGCTCGCCGTGGAGCGTCTGCAACCTTGAGTCGCTGGTAGGTCGGGCGCGGCCTTCGCTGTAAGCTCGGACTTGACCGTCCCCACGGAAGGAAGCCCGTTCGATGAGCGACGAAACGCCCCAGGAACCCACGCAGGAACCGATTCCGGCGGCGGACGTCCCGACCGAACCGATGCCTGCAACGCCGCCCCCGCCTCCTACTCCGGACATGCCGTATTCCGCCGCTATGGATACGCCTGCTGCACCCAGCCGGAAGGGCAAGCGCACGCTCGCCGTGGTGGTTGCAGCTCTCGTGGTCGTGGGAGCGGGCGGGGCCGCGTTCGCGTTCTTCCAGCTCCGCGGCAGTTCGGACGTGCTCATGAGCCAGGTGCCCGCCTCGGCGGACTTCGTGGCGACAGCCTATCTCAACCCGGCGGCCAGTCAGAAGGTGGATCTGTTCCGGATGACGGACAAGTTCCCCGTGCTGGGGTCGGAGTCCGATCTGACTCAGCGCCTGAACACCTACCTGGATCAGGCCGGGCAGTCGGTGGGGCTCAACCACAACGACTTCCAGTGGATCGGCTCGCAGGCGGCCGTGGTGGTCGACCTTCCCGGCGCCGCCGCGCCGAACATCGAGGTGCTCATCAACGTGGACGACATGAGCGCCGCGAAGGCCACCCTGGCGAAGGCCCGGAGCAACCCGGGTCTCAGCGGCTGGACGGACACGCAGTACAAAGGCGTGACGGTCTCCAGCGCCGGGTCGGTCGGGAGTGGGGGCGCGTACGCGTTCGTCGGGAACACGCTGGTCATCGCGAACACCACTGGCGGCGTCGACAGCATCATCGATACGGATCAAGGCGGGGCATCGCTCGCCGACTCGGCCGACTTCAAGGCCACGTCGGCCGGCCTGCCGGACGGGCGCCTGGCGCTGGTCTACGTGAACGTGAACTCGCTGCTCCAGCTGGCGCAGTCCATGGGCTCAGCCGCCGGCGTCAGCCCTGGCACCCTGGATATCACTGCGCTGCAGGCCGTCCGAGGACTCGGGATGACCGTCTCGGCGGAACCGACCGGGTTGGCGATGGACGTCAACGAGTCGTTCGATCCGTCGAAGATGTCGGACGCCATGAAGGCGCTCTACTCGGGCGCCGCGCATGACAACCCCCTGCTCTCCTTCGTCCCCGGCGACGCGTTCGCGCTCGCGCAGATGGAGGGCGTCGACGCCTTGTTCGCTGCGCTGATCGACCAGGTCTCCAAGACCTCGCCGGACATGACGGCCAAGTTGGAGGCCGCCGGCGTCACCGGCCCCAGCGGTCTGCTCTCCACGCTGACCGGTGACCTGGCCTTCGAGCTCGCTCCGGGCGCGGCCGGGACCCCGGTGAGCGGAGCCCTCCTCCTGGGCACGAACGACACAACGAAGTTCGACGCCGCGGTGGCGAAGCTGCGGGACCTGGCGGCGACCAGTCAGTCCTGCTTCTCCAGCGCCTCCAGCGGGGTGACCGCGTCTGGCGTCGTGTTGCCTGGCACCCAGTCCTCGAGCTGCACTACGACCGTCGCGAGATGGCTGACCGAGGACTACAAGGGCACGACGATCAACTACGTTGCTCCCGACGGTACGGCGCCGACGCTCGCCTACGCCACGGTGGACGGCGCCGGTGTGATCGGCATCGGCCCCGATTCGATCAAACAGCTCATCGACGCGAAGGCCGGCGCGAACATCACGTCGAACAGCGCGTTCACGACCGCACAGGCGGCGGTGCCGTCGCAGCGTCAGTTCTTCTATGTCGACGTGCAGGGCATGCTGCAGGGCATCGCGACGGCCTCGCCCGACCAGGCCGCAAGCATGCAGCAGGCGATCGCGCTGCTGAAGCCGGTGAAGGCCGTGGTGATCGGCGCGGAGTCCGACGCGACGCACAGTCATTCGAAGCTCCTCATCGAGATCCCTTAGAGGTGGGCGTAAGGATCGCTCAGGTGACCTAATGAAGAAGCGCGTTGTTCGAGCCGAAGAGTTCGAGGTCGTGGACGAGCGGAACAACGTCCGGCTTCGGATCGGGCTTTCGGCCGACGATTCTCCGTACTTCTCCCTGCTCGATCCCGACGGGAAGGTCCGGGCGCGGTTCGGGCTTTCGGCAGACGGGAGCGCGGGCCTGGCGATCGGGGACGAGGAAGGCAAGGTCCGCGCCACCATGGGGCTCAGTTCGGACGGGAGCGCCTCGCTTGCCTTCGGCGACAAGAACGGGAAGATCCGCGCGAAGTTCGGGCTGGTCGCCGATACCTCGCCGACGCTCGGCATGCAGGTCCGAGACGGCGAGCTCCACGAGGTCTACTCCCTGGCCGAACAGGGCTCGCCCACGATGGGCCTCTACGACCGGAGCGGCAAGGTCCGCGTCCGGCTGGGCCTGGCCTCAGAGGGTTCCCCCGTCCTGCGGCTCTTGGACAAAGACGGGACCATGCGAGCAGTGGTGGGGCTGGCCTCCGACGGCACCCCGTTCATCCAGTTCCAGGACGAAGAGAAGAAGCCGACCCAAACGTTCCGCTGAGCGCGTCGATCGGGACGCAGCGCGGGTACTTGGGCGTACGATGCGCGGCGGACCGCATGGCCGGACCCGTCCGAACCTTCGTCGCGATGGCGCAGGCGCTGCCGGCGGTCATCTCCGGCTTGCGGCTGCGAGGCTTGCGGCCGGTATCGCTGCCGGCACTCCTCGGCTGATCAGGGTTCAGCAGGAGCAACCATGGCCTCTTGGGCCGAGGGAAGGGCCGTTCGACCGGGGTGGATCCGGTGTCGGCTCCCGCATACTGGGCGAGATCTCGGAGATGACGAAGCACTCCCAGCCTGGAAGGATCCAGCGGCTTGGCGCCTCGCGATGTGCTCGACGGAAGCAACGAAGAACAGGGGAGCCCCGGCGACCCTGCGAACGGTGATGTGGCCGAGGTTCATGGGTCGCGCGGCGAAGCCCGCCTTTATCTGTGGAAGCTTGCGGCGCAGAAGCGACTCATCGCGCTCATCGTCATCGTGACGGTCGGAGCGGCCGCGACGTACGCGTTCCTGGCTCCCCCGCACTACCGCTCCAGTGCAACCGTGCTCATCTGGCCCGTCGGCGTGAACCTCGCCGCCCTCAGCCCCAAGGACACGAGCAAGCTCGTCAACATCGACACCGAGATCCAGCTCGTGATCTCCTCAAATGTCGCGGCTTCGGCGGCGGCCAGGGTCGATGGAGGCATGCCGGCGTCCGCGTTGGTGGCCTACATGAACGTGACGCCGGTCAAGAACAGTCTCGCGATAGAGATCAGCTACGAGGGCCCGTCCCCGACACAAGCTCAGGACGCCGCTACAGCGTTCGCGAACGCCTATCTGGCGAACCGGGGCGCGGGGGCGTCGGCGCTGGTCGGCGCGCAGCTCGCGAAGCTGCATTCGAACATCGCAACGACCGCTACCGAGATCAAGCGCCTCGACGCCATCATCGTGTCCTCTCGCGGAGGCTCCCCCGAAGCGATCGCCGCGCGATCGGCCCTTCGTGGCCAGGAACATCGGTTGACGGCGCTGCAGACACAGGCTGATGCCGTGCAGTTCGACAACGTCCGGCCCGGTTCGGTCATCCACCCGGCTCAACTGCCCACACGCCCGTTCAGTCCAGATCGTCCGCTGGACGTCGGCCTCGGAACCCTGTTCGGGTTGTTCCTCGCGATCGGGGTCGCGCTCATCCGCGACCGCTTCGACCTACGGGTCCGCGACCGGTCCGTGTTGGAGGCTGCCCTGGGCGCCCCATTGCTAACCATCGTTCCCCCGGCTGACAAGGACAAGGAGAGCAAGGGGGTGATGGCGTTCACCGACCCGAACGCGGCCGGGACCGAGGCGTTCCGCGCGCTCCGCGCGTCGGTCCTGTCGGCGCTGCCCGACGGGGGAACGATCTTGGTCGCGAGTTCCCTTCCGGACGAAGGCAAGACGACCGTTGCCTCCAACCTATCGGTGGTGCTCGCCCAGGCCGGCAAGGCCGTGGTCCTGATCTCCGCCGATGTGCGAAAGCCTACGTTGCACCTGCTCTTCGACGCACCGAACACCTGGGGTCTGTCATCGATCCTTATGAGAGACCGCAGCCCGATCGAGTGCCTGGCCAGGACCCCTTCTCCTAATCTTGTGGTGTGTCCGGCAGGCCCCCTTCCGGCGAACCCCGCGGAGATGCTGCAGTCGCAGGGGATGAGAGAGCTCGTTGAGATCCTGAGGCAGACGGCCGACTTCGTGGTCTTGGACTGCCCTCCCGTGTTGGCGGTGTCCGATGCCTTGGGCTTGGTTCCGATCGCCAACGCCGTGATCTTCGTGGTGGACGCGGAGACCACGAAGCGGATGGCCGTCACGGAAGGAAGCCACAGGCTGAGGCAGGTCGGCGCGTACATCCTGGGCGGCGTGCTGAACAAGATGCCGTTGATCGCGGGCGGCTACGGGTACGGGTACGGGTACGGCTACGGGCCGGCGCCAAGTGACGGCTCGGCTGCCGGGCGCGGCTAGCGCGCTGGGGTCGGCGCGTCCCGGTCCTCGGTGAGCAGCTGCCGGTCTCCCGATTGCTCGAAGGCCTCGATAGCCCGCAGGACGATGTCGACGGACCCGATCGGGTTTATCCCGACGGCGGTCTCGGCTGCCAGGACCAGACCGTGGACGCCGTCGAGCAACGTGTTCGCGATGTCGTTGGCCTCGGCAAGGGTTGGCATCGTGCCGGTGACCATGGACTCCAACAGGTTCGTGGCCACGTAGACACGGCGGTTGCCACGGTTGGCACGCCTGACGATGGCCTTCTGGTAGTAGGGGACCTGCTCAAGCGCCACCTCGTGGGAGAGGTCGCCGCGGTCGATCAGGATCGCGTCCGCCGCCCCGATGATCCCGTCGACGTTCTGGACGCCGACCCGGCTTTCGATCTTCGCGATGATGACCGCACCCGCAGGTGTGAGCGCTCGCAGGCTGTCGACGTCGTGAGCGCCGCTCGCGAACGACAGCGCGTAGTGCGTGATCCCCCGCCGCGCACCGATCTCGATCGCCAACAGATCCTTCTCGGAGAGGGCCGGGAGCACCGGCGGCGGGTCGATCTTCACTGCCTTGTTCGATGCGATCTTCCCAGCCGCCACGACGACAGCGTCCGCCGTGCCGGGCCCCACGGCAGTGACCCGGAGTCCAGCGCCGTGGAAGTCGATCCCGACCCGGTCGCCGACCCGGAGCGCGTCGAAGATCGAAGCCGGCCACAGCGTCAGCTCCCGCCCGGTGGACGTGATCTTCTCGGCGCTCAGGCGCACCCGGGCGCCCGCCTCCAGATGGATCTGCCCCTCGACGAAGCCGCAGCGAACCTGGGGCCCTTCACTGTCCAGACAGATGGGCGTTTGAGAAACCGACCTCACGAGGTCGATGATCGGTTCAACTGACTCGATCGGCGTGTGGGAGAGGTTGATTCGAAACAGATCGACGTGTCGTTCGTCGAGGCCGCGGATTGTCTCGGGGTCGAGCGAGGCGGGGCCAAGGGTGCACAGGATGGCGATCTTCATAGTGACGGCATCCTACCGGCCGCCACGGCCGTGAGATATCGGCCAAATCGTCCATGGCCGTTAGGCCTTTCGGCGGTTGCCCCTTCAACCGGCTGGCCTGCATACTTCGAACCCCGGTCCTTTGGTCCGGATGCGCGGGTGGCACGTGGCCGAAGAGCCAATCCAGCCGGCGTCCGGATCCCCCGAATGAGGACCTCGAGAAACGTAAGGAGCGGCTGGCATGACCTTCCCCTGGCAGTCCCGAAAGGTGACCGTCACCGGCGGCGCATCGTTCATCGGATCGACGCTCGTCGACGCACTGCTGGCCCGAGGGGCCACCGTTCGCGTGGTCGATGACCTCAGTAGCGGCGTCATGCGGAATATCCAGCATGTGGTCGATGATGGCTCGGTTGAGTTGATCCAGGGCAACCTCCTGGACCCCGATGTCTCCCGCCGCGCGGTGGAGGGCGTGGACACCGTGTTCCACTTGGCCGCGGACCACGGCGGCCGCGGCTACG
Organism: Actinomycetes bacterium; assembly: GCA_025351565.1. Classification (GTDB taxonomy): domain Bacteria; phylum Actinomycetota; class UBA4738; order UBA4738; family HRBIN12; genus JANXVR01. The sequence goes on along the minus strand of JANXVR010000177.1, from coordinate 20,788 downwards.
TGGACCTGCACCAGTACGCGTGCTCGACCAACCTTGGGCTGGACGCGATCTTGTTCAAGAACGTCGTGGATGCGGGTGTCGAGCAGGTCGTCTACGCCTCTTCGGGATGTATCTACCCGCTCTACCTTCAGGCCGACATCGGCGAGACGCTCTACCTCACCGAGGACATGGAGAAGGCCCCCGGCTACGACCCCGACGGCCTCTACGGGTTGGCGAAGGTTGCGGCCGAGCTGACGCTCCGCGCGATGCACAACGAGTTCGGCGTGAAGACCGCGTCGGCCCGGTATTTCACCGTGTACGGACCTCGCGGGGTGGAGAATCACGCGGTGATCGCCATGATCGCCCGGTCGTTCCTCAAGCAGGATCCGTTCATGGTGTGGGGCAACGGCGAGCAGATCCGGAACTGGACCTACGTCGACGACATCGTCGAGGGGACGATCCGCTGCGCGGAGCACATCGAGGACGGCACCGCGGTGAACCTGGGAACCATGGAGCGCGTTCGCGTGCTCGATGCCGTGAACATGGTCTGTGAGATGGCCGGATACGAGCCGGCCATCGAACTCCAGCCGGACATGCCCACGGGCCCGATGAACCGGGTCGCCGACAACTCGCTGGCCAAGAGCCTCCTCGGCTGGGAGCCGCAAGTGCTGTTCGAAGAAGGGCTCCGTCGCACCTTCGACTGGTACACATCCACGAAGGACATCGACGAGGTCCGCGAGATCTTCGACTTCATGCTGACCGAGCGCGGCACACCCCCGTCGAAGGTCACGGCCTCCCCAACCTCGGAGAAGTAGGGGTGTCGGTCGTCGCGGCCAGTGACGGAACGCTGCTCCCCCGGCTTGATCGGCGGTGTCGTGAGCGGCACGAAGGGCCGATGGTCAACGGCGTGCGTATCGACGCCCTGACCCCTGCGAACTACGTGAACACGCTCGCCACGTTCCTGTCCTGCGGGCACAGTCATGTCGTGCACTTCTTCGCGGCGCATCCCACGGTCGAGGCCCGGCGGGACTCGGGCTACCGGGCGATCCTGAACAAGGGGTCGTTGAATGTCCCGGACGGTCTGCCGGTGGCCTGGGCGGTCCGGATGTCCGGCGGGCAGACCGAGCGGCTCGCCGGGACCGAGGGACTCCATCTCGCGGCGACGTGGGGGGTGGAGCAGGGACTGCGTCACTACCTCTACGGCGGCACGCCTGGAACACTCGAACGGCTTCAGCGCCAGCTCGAGAAGACGTATCCGGGCATCTTGATCGTGGGCGCGGAGTCGCCACCGTTCCGCGCCATCTCCCAGGAAGAGCGGAAGGCCAGCGTCCGGCGGATGCAGGAGTCCGGGGCCCAGGCCGTATGGGTGGGTCTGGGAGCACCGAAACAGGACATCGTCGCCTCCGAGCTCCGGGCGATGCGGGCGGCGCCTGTGATCCTGTGCGTCGGCGCGGCGTTCGACTTCGTGGCGGGGGACCTCAAGCGGGCACCGGCGTGGATGCGGCGGGTTGGCCTCGAGTGGGTGCATCGGCTCGCGATGGACCCGCGCCGGCTGTGGAAGCGCTATCTCGTCGGGAACTCCCAGTTCGTGGTTGGGGTTGCGCTGGACCGCCTGCGGGGACGAGGCCGGCCGGGAGCATCGTAGTGAACCTGACGCCGGACTCGTACGATTGTTCGGCGTCCCTTCAGACCCTAAGAGAAGAAGGTGTCATGTCCGCAATCGGTGAACGCGGTGAGCGATGGGGCGGACGAGTCCGCCCAGTAGTCCATCACTTGGCCGCCATAGACCGCAGTGGTGTGGGAGTAGATCGCGCCGACGACCTCCGGCCATGTCTTCATCGTGGCGGCCGCGTCGGCAAGCCACTGCGCCTTGGCCGTCGGGGATCCGTTCCGGTACCCGCCGGCGGTCTGCTCCACGGTGCCGTATTCGCCGATCAGGAGGTGCTTGCCGCGCGCCTGGGCCTGCTCGTGGGCGGTCTTGAAGATCTCCCCGAAGGATCGCCAGTGGCTGGAGGCCGCATCGCTCGGGAACCTGTTGTAGCCGTCGACGATGAGAACCCTGTACAGGCTCGGGTCGGGGAGCCACTGGTCGGCCCCGCCGTGACCGCCCTTCAGGGTGGAGGCCATCAAGCTCACGCCCCAGGTGAAATTCGTGACGCCTTGGGCGTCGAAGACGGACTGGACGTGAGCGAACGCGGCCGTGAAGTCGGGGCCGGTGCCGCACGCCAGGTCGTTCTCGGGCTCGTGATGGAAGTTGAGGTAGCCCTTCACTCCCCAGCTCTGCAGGCTGGTCGCCCATGTCTTGAGCTGGTCGTCGTGAACTCCGGCGGCGATCTCGGCCCAGGGGATGTAGACCCCCTTTTTCGTGAAAGCGTGGATCGAGACGAACGGAACGCGCCCGCCCGCAGCCGCGGACCGGGCGAAATCGTCCGGGACAGCCTCGTCCCAGCGGTAGTAGTGCCGGGTGATGGACATCGTCCGCCCGGCTTCGGTCTCGAGGCTGGCCAGCGCGTCTTCCCAGGACTGCGATCCGGTGGGGCGGCAGTAGGCACCGAACAACGGGCGGCTTGGGGTCCGGGGGCGGCTCCTGGCGAACGCCTTCGTAGCGGGCCACGAGAGGGACGACGCGACCGTGAGACCGGCCCCCGCCATGGTCGACAGCGCCAAGAAGCGTCGTCGATCCATCGTCGTCGTGACTATGGCCGCCTGGTCCTTCGCGGTCCTGCCCATCGCGATCTCCTTGCTCGTTGCCCGTTCGAAACGTGGCTGTGTCCAGTCATATCGGGGGGGTTCGTAGGCCCCTTGACGAGCGAAAGGCGGGACTTCTCCCAACGGGTGGGGTCCCCGCTTGCGTCAGAAGCACTAGGCCGGACGCCGGGCGAGCGCCGATGACAACCAGGGCCGGGTCGATGAAGCGGAAGTTCTGGACTCTCCAGCGTTTCGGGCTGCTGCCCGGCGATCTCCGCCTTCGGTTGCTCGACCGGGACGCACCCAAGGTGTTCTGCGTAAGCATCCCGAAGGCCGGAACCCACCTGCTGGAGCGGGCGATCTGCCTGCACCCGCGCCTATATCGCAAGCTCCTTCCGACCATCGGAGACGGGAACGTCGTCCGATGGAGGAGCCTCGAAGCCATCGTGACGAACCTACATCCAGGGCAGACCCTGGTTTCTCACCTCAGCTTCCGACCTGAGTTCCCGACGGCCCTGGAGAAGCACGGCGTGCGGACCGTCTTCCTGATGAGAGACCCTCGGGATACCGTCGTGTCCCAGACACACTTCGTAACCAGAGAGACGAAGCACCGTCAGCACGGCGTGTTCGCGGATCAGGCGAGTGACCGCGACCGTTTGATGCTGTCGATCCAGGGCGATCCCACGCGCGGCGTGTTGGGGATCGCCGAACGGCTGGACCGATACGCGGGGTGGTTGACCAGCGGCGCGCTCGCTGTCCGGTTCGAGGACCTCGTGGGCCCAGGTGGGGGCGGGGACGCGGCCACCCAGGAGGCCGCGGTTCGCGGCATCTACCGGCATCTGCGGCTTCCCGACGATCCAGCGCTGGTTCGGTCCGTGTGCGCGCGGCTCTTCTCCTCCGACAGCCCGACGTTCCGCAAGGGTTCGATCGGTGGGTGGCGCGACTCGTTCGACCCGGAGTTGGAGAAGCTCTTCGAGGAAACCGTCCAGGGGCGTTTGGAGCAGTACGGTTACGGGCCCACCGGATCGCTGAGGGCAGACTCGTGAGCGCCGCGTCGGCCCGCGCGCGCGGGACCTCCGAGATCGGGGAGTACGTGAGGGTGATCCGGGCAAAGAAGTGGACGATCATCCGTGTGTTCGTGGCGGTCGTCTCCGTCACGGCCGGCTACACGGCGATCCAGCATCCGGCGTATGAGGCCACCGCGCAGGTCCTGGTCGCATCCACCTCATCGTCGGCCGGCTCGGGCAAGAATAACCAGGCGGATCTGACCACGGAGAAGTTGCTCGTTGCCTCGCCCGCCGTCGCAGGTCCGGTGATCAAGAACCTAGGGTTGTCGATAGCGACGACCGCCCTCTTGAAGCACGTGAAGGTCTCCGTGCCCAGCGGTTCGACGATCCTGAACATCGTCTACAACGACGGCGACCCGAAACAGGCCGCGCTGATCGCGAATGGTTTCGCCGACGCCTACGTGAAGTTCAAGACCGACCAGGCACAGACCTCGCTGGGCAACGCAACGGATCTTCTGCGGACACAGCTTGCGAACGTGACCGCAACGATCGCGACCCTGACGAAGCAGATCGCCGCAGGAGGTTCGAAGGGGACCATAGCGGCATATCGGCACAAGGAGACGGTGCTGAAGGCCACGCAGGCCGACCTCCAGGCGCATATCGCTCTGGTGAGCTCGAGCGTGCAAACCTCGGCGAACGTGATCCGGGTGGCCGCGCCGCCGACGCATCCGGTCAGTCCGAGCTGGCCGCACAACCTGCTGGCAGCTGGCGTGGGCAGCCTGGCCCTCGGGGTGCTCTTGGCCTTCTCCGGAGACGCGCTCGGCGACAAGATCAAGGATCGCCAGGAGTTGCAGGCGCTCTCCAACGCCCCGACGCTGGCCGAGGTTCCGTGGGTCATGGCCTGGTCCACGCACAAGGAACCAGGGATCCATCTGATCCGCGAAGACCTGCAGGTCGGAGGGGCGAAGGAAGCATTCAGGGCCCTTGCGACCAACGTCGTCTACCTGTCGACGAAGGAACAGGTCCACACGGTCATGATCACGAGCGCGGCGGCCGGGGAAGGCAAGACCACGATCGCTGCAAACCTTGGCGTTGCGCTCGCCGCGATCGGACGGAAGGTATGCCTGGTTGACCTATGTCTCGGCGCACCAGCTCTCGACCGGGTGTTTATGCTGGAGCCGATCACCGGCCTGAGTGCGCTCTTGCAGGGGTCGGGCTCGCTGGGCGAGACGACCGTGGATACGCTCGTTCCCGATCTCCGGCTCCTACCCGCGGGTGCGACGCAGGGGGAGGTCGCCACGCTTGCGGCGGCGTTCCGCGACGGCACCTACCTGGACCACATGCACCAGGCGTACGACTTCGTGATCATCGATACTCCGGCGGTCGGCAGCGCCGAGGTTGCCGCGATCATCGGGCCTGCGGTCGACGGAGCCATCGTCGTCGTGAACCCCGATGCTGCGGCTGCGAAGGAGCTTCGGGCGGCGTTGGCGACCTTGCGGAGCGCCGGCTCGTCGATCCTCGGCACCGTGCAGAACGGCGTCCGGGCCGGGGTGACGGTCGAGGAAGGACCGAAACACTGAGCGCCGTGGGCCGGGTGACACCAGGGGTTCTTCGCCGGCCCGTCTCGACCGCCGTCGCCACGCTCGCGGTGGGCGCGTTGGTAGGGATGGCCATCGCCCTCGCGGGAAGCAACGCGGTTGCGATCGCGTTCGGAGCCCTTGCCGCGGTGTTGTTCCTGGTGATCATCGGCAAGCGGGTCGTCGCCCTCCCCGGCTATCTGGGGATCGAGGTCCCGGCGCTGCTCGTGCTGTTCTCAACCATCGTGTGGCGGCTCCGCGACACCACATCGCTGGCGAGCACGCCTTTGGACGCCGCGGGCCTCTTGCGCCTGGCCGCGTTGGGCATCGGCGGCCTGCTGGGCATCATCGCGATCCTCCGAGGGGACGTTCGCGGCCTCTTCGGACGTCTCCGCGGAGCGCTTCCCCTGTGGCTCTACGTTCTCTATATCGGCGTGGTGACGCTGGGCGTGTCTGCATCGTCTTTCCCGTCGCTCACCGCTTTCCGCGCCGCGAACCTCCTCGCGCTCCTTGCGGTCATCGTGGGCGCCTACCAAACGGCGGGCGCGGAGGCGGTCCGCCGGCTCGAGAAGGTCGTGCTGTGGTTCATGGTGTCGCACCTGAGCACGGTGTGGTTCTGGGTAGTGGTTTCGCCGCATCAAGCGCTGCGACACACGACCAGTCCCTTCCCCTACCGGATCGAAGGCATCTTCCCGTCCATGTCGACCGACAGGATCGGAGAGTACGGCGTCGTCCTCTTCTTCTGGGGGCTCGCCAGCTGGATCGGGATCGGCCAGGATCGCATCATCCGGTCTCGGCGGGCATCGCTCGCGCTTTCGGGGTTCGGAGCAGTCTCGCTGTTGTTCGCCCAGTATCGAACGGGGTACGTCGCCATGGCGATCGGCATCGTGCTGCTCCTGGCCGTGCGGAGGAAGTGGTTGTGGTTGGGGGCGCTGGCCGTCGGGGCTGCGGCGTCGGTCGCGATCCCGGGCGTGCTGTCGTTCCTGCTTCGCGGGCAGAGCGCTGGCGTTGCCTCGCACCTCTCAGGGCGCAACGTGCTCTGGTCGGCCGCCATCCCCGTGTGGAAGCACTCTCCGATCATCGGCAACGGGCTGGAGACGGCGAGTCGGTTCGACGTGCTCCAAGGCCTGGGGCGGGGGTTCACCTCGACCCTGCACAGCACATGGGTCGAAGCGCTCGTGGGGACGGGCGTAGCGGGTACGGCGCTGCTCGTATCCGCGGTGGTCCTGTTGGGTTGGCGCACGTTCATGACCGCCGTCCGCAAGGGACGGCTGGTTCCATTTCTGTTGATCTCGATCCTCGTGATCCGGAGCGCGACCGGGACGTCGTTCGAAGCCCTCAGCGTTGAGTCGATGCTCTTCTTGATCTTGACCCTGGGTGCCCGGAAGCGAAGGCCCGATGAACCGACGGACCAAGATCTGCGGGTGGTCAACACCGGTGGGCGCGTCGGGCTGGACTGGACGCATCCGGACCTCGTGCCCGTCGGTGCGTCCTCCGGGAGTGCCGGTGGCTGAGCCCATGACTGCGTCGCCGCTCGCGCAGACGGGGTCGCTCGCGGTTGCCCGCGCCCGCGCCCGGTACAGCGTTCGCAGCGTGCTCTCGTCTCGCCCCGGCGTCTATCTGCCGCTCGCGCGTCGGCGCTATGCGGGCAACGTTGGCAAGGTCTTCGAACAAGGGGCCACGCAGGTAGTCATCGATGGGTTCCAGAGGTCGGCCAACACGTTCGCGGTAACCGCGTTCCAGATGGCCCAACCGGAGCCCGTCAACGTGGCCCACCATCTGCACGCCGCCGCACAGATCATCGCCGCCGTTCGCTCGGGCGTCCCCACCATCGTGCTGGTCCGTTCGCCGGAAGAGACCATCTTGTCCCACATGGTCCGGCTTCCCTATGCCACGGCGCGGCAGGCGATCTCGAACTACATCCGTTTCTACGAGAGTGTGTACCCCTACCTCGACCGCTTCGTCGTGGGTGAGTTCACGCAGGTGACGTCCGACTTCGGTTCGGTGATCCGCCGGCTGAACGAACGGTTCGGTACCTCCTTCGCTGAGTTCGACCACACCGAGGAGAACGTGCAGCGTTGTTTCGATGCCATCGAGGTTCGGAACGTGCAGCGGTTCGGTTCTGTCGAGGAGCACACCGTTGCTCGTCCCTCCTCCGAGCGCGCGGTCGAGAAGGAGTCGATCCGCGCCCGGTTCATGGCTCCCGAGGTCGCGGCCCTGCGTGAGCGCGCGGCCCGTGGGTACCAGGCGATGGCGCCCGGAGCAGAACCCCCGGCGGCGTGAGCGCCGTGGATGCCGCGGCCAACCAGAACCCGAAGGCCGGCCGGAAGGTCGGCTGGGGGTTCGCCGACCAGGTCTTCTCCTCCGCGACGAACTTCGGGCTGACCATCATCGCCGGACGTTGGCTCGGAGCCAGTGCGCTCGGAGTCGTGTCCCTGGGGTTCTCTGCCTACGTCCTGTCGGTCATCTTCCAGCGGGCGCTCATCACCGAACCGCACACGGTGGTCACGTCCACCCTGCCCCTGGAAGAACGCAAGCGGCTGTCGCGCCGCGCGGTCACCTTGAGCCTGACGACCGGTGTGGCGATCGGTGGCGTGCTCGTCATCACGGGCCTGATCCTTGGGGGCCCGGTTGGGCGCGGCTTCCTGATCTTCGGGCCTTGGATGCCGTTCGTGCTCCTGCAGGATGTGTGGCGCTACATCCTGTTCCGGGACAACCAGAACGCGCGCGCTGTGACCAACGACGCAACCTGGGTCGTCGGCATGCTGGTGTCCATGCCGCTCGCCTTCGCCATCCACACGGACTGGGCGGTGGTCGGGAGTTGGGGCTTGGGCGCGGCGATCGCGATGGCGCTCGGCTTCTTCCAGACGAAGATCCGTCCGGCGGAGCTGGCCGGCACCTGGGCGTGGTGGCGCAGCGAGAACTGGCCGATCGGCAAGTGGTTCGCGGCCGACCGCTTGGCTTCGAATCTGGGTACGCAGGGAACGGTGTTCATCCTCGCGCCGCTTCTGGGCGCCGCCGCGCTGGGCGGCTTGAAGGCGACGAACTCGGTCTTCGCGCCCCTGTCCGTGCTTGGTCCCTCGATCACGCTCCCCAGCCTCCCGATGATGACGAGGGCGTTCAAGGAGTCCTCACGGCTCGCGCGTTCTACGGCGGTCAAGCTCTCGTTGATCGTGACGGCGCTTACGGGCCTCTACACCGTCTTCCTGGCGGCTGGCGGGGGCGCCGTCCTGACGTTCCTGTTCGGCAACAAGTTCCGGCCGTTCACGAGCCTGATCGTGCCGACCGCAGCCGGCCAGCTGATGGCGGCGGCGAGCATCGGGTTCATCGTCTTGTTGAAGGCGTCCAAACGTGGCCGCCCGCTGGTGATCGCTCATGTGATCTCGACGGTTGGCACGCTGATCGTGACGCCCATCCTGGCCGTTCGCTCCGGTGTCGTCGGCGCGGCGTGGGGATTGGCGATCGGGTACGGGCTGGAAAGCATCGCACTGATCGTCCTGGCGTGGAAACTCCCAGCACAGCCCGGGAAGGAAGGCCATCTAGCCGAGGCCGAACTTGAAGCCGACGAGGAGCCGGGCGGCGTCAGCGGGGTGCAGATCCAGTGAGCGGGCAGCGACAGAAGGTCCTCTACATCATGTCGGGTACCCGCAGCGGGAGCACGATCCTGGACCAGGTGCTGGGCGAAATTGACGGGTTCTTCTCTTCCGGCGAGCTGCGGTTCGTCTGGGAGCGCGGGCTGCTGGAGGACCGCAAGTGCGGCTGCGGGCTGCCCGTTCGTGCCTGCCCGGTCTGGTCCCAGGTACTCGCCACGGATCTCGGCGAGGGCCCCCTGAGCCGGCGTTCGGCGCAGGAGATGGTGAGCCGGTTGCACGACGGTGTTCGGGTTCGCCATACGTGGAAGATCTTGGGCCGTGATCCACGTGACCTGGCAACGAAAGATCCGAACCTCGCCGTGTGCGCGGCTGCCGCCGAACAGCTCTACCGAGCGATCGGCACGGTGACGGGGGCACGCGTCATCGTCGACTCCTCCAAGAACCCCTCCGATGCGGCGCTGCTTCGGCTGCTCCCCGGCGCCGATCCGTATTTCGTGCATCTCGTGCGTGACCCGCGCGCGGTCGCCTATTCGTGGCAGCGCAAGCGCGCGGAACCCGATCGCGAAGGCCGGGCCGAGATGCCCACCTGGAGTCTTCCGAAGACCACCCTCAACTGGGACGAGGTGAATCTCGCGGCGACCGCCGTACGTCGGAAGGTGGGACGGCGCGCCATCCTGCTTCGCTACGACGACTTCGTCCGCGATCCCCGGCAGGCGATCCGACGCATCGTCGACCTGGTTGCCGAGAAACCCGGCGAACTCCCGATCTCAACTGAGCGAACCGTGGAGCTGTCCACCAACCACACCGTCTCGGGCAACCCCAGCAGATTCCGGACCGGGACCATCGCGCTCAAGGAAGACGACGAATGGGTCGGCGCACAGTCGCCGCGCGACCGCTGGATCGCAACGGCGCTGACATTGCCGCTACTCCCGGGATTCGGCCTCCCGCTGCGCCCGAAGGCCCGCCGCTGATGCGCGTGCTGATCGCACACTCGCGGTACCTGTCCGGGTCCACCTCGGGCGAGAACCGGATGGCCGAGGACGAAGCCAAGCTCCTTGCCGACGCCGGGCACGACGTCATGCTCTGGTCTCCGGAGCCGCAGGTCGGGAGCCGGTTCGATGTCGTGAAGACCGGCGCGGCGGCGGTCTGGGCTCCTCAGAGAGAACTGCGGAGCCGGATCCGGCGGCACCGGGCGCAGGTCGTGCACTTCCACAACCTGTTCCCGACGCTCTCACCCGCGGCACTTCGCACGGCCCACGACGAGGGTGCGGCCGTCTGCATCACCCTGCACAACTACCGGTTGATGTGCCTGCCCGCCACGTTCCTGCGCGACGGCAAGGTCTGCGAACTCTGCCTGGGGAAGGTTCCGGTGCAAGGCGTTCGCTACAGGTGCTTCCGTGGCTCCACGGCCGGGAGCGCGGCGCTCGCGACCTCGCTCACCCTCCACCGAACCGCGGGGACGTTCGACCGCGTGACGCGGTTCTTCGCCGTCAGCGGCTTCGTTCGGCAGAAGTACGTGGACGCCGGGTTCGATCCCGACCGCGTGCATGTGAAGCGGAACTTCACGTGGGAGGCGCCCCGGCGCGCCGGCGCGGGCGACTACTTCCTGTACCTGGGGCGGCTCGCGCCGGAGAAGGGCGTCGACACGCTGATCCAGGCGTGGCGAAAGGCTCCAGGCAAGCTGCTGGTGGTCGGCGACGGACCCGACGCCGAGGAACTGCGGCGCGACGCTCCGGCGGGCGTCGAGTTCGCCGGCGAGGTTCAAGCCGGTCAGGTCGCGGACATCGTGGCGAAGGCGCGCGCACTCCTGGTTCCATCTAGGTGGTACGAGGCGGCGCCCCGGGGGATCATCGAGGCCTACGCCGCTGGGGTGCCGGTCCTGGCCGGGCGGATCGGCGCGCTTTCGGAAGCCGTGGAGGACGACGTTACGGGTCTCCTCCTTCCCTTCGAAGACGCAGCGGCCTGGACAGATGCGGCCGAACGCTTGATGAATGACGCGGAGGCTGAGCGTTTGGGCGCCGGTGCCTTCGAGTCTTGGGAGCGCTCGTTCAGTCCGGTGCGCGGACTTGCCGGGCTCGAGGCCGCCTACGAAGAAGCGCTCGCAGCGCGCGGAACCAACGGATAGCGATAGCGCGCCAGTAGCGGAAGCGTGAGGGCGGTCGTGGCCACGCGATCGCCGAGGCGCTGCGCTGTGATCCACTGCTGGTCGGGACGGATCTGCACCGGTCCCGTGGTGAACCGGCTCGGGTTACCCGAGACCGTGTGGTTGGTTCCGAGGTGAGCGGTCCGCTCGTCGTCGAAGGGGAGTACTGCTGATGCCTCGCCGACCAACGCGGCGATGGATGCGATCGAATCGCGGGGCCGGCTCACGAAGTCCTCGTAGCGAAGCAGCAGCGACCTGGATCGTCCCGCCCGGCGACGAACCGCATCCGCGGCCAGGTTCCACACGGTCCAGTTGACCGCGTTGTTCAGGGTGCCGTGCATGAGCATCTCGGCAGGCGCTGCTGTGTCCCGCTGGGCCTTCTTGCGTTTCCAGGAATAGGCGACGGCACGCGGGTCGCGCACGAGATGCACGAAGTACGGGTCCACTTCGGGGAGCAGCTGAAGGAGCGCCGCATCGGATGGCCGCTTGGACGAATCGACCAGGACGCGCGCCCCGGTGACGTCTCGGGCAGCGCTGTACAAGCGGGTGGTGACGTCCGCGTAGGCCTTCAGCGCGGGTGCACCTCCCGCGGGATCGGCGTGGAGCAACTTCCAGGTGTGCCGGATCCTCACGGCGTCGCTCTGCCAACGGACGATCTCCCTTGCGTCCGAGCCCTCCATAGCCCTCAACACCTTCGACCAGACTTCGCACTCGGTCACGGGCCTGCCGCACCCGCAACTACGCCCGACCAGCACGCTCCGCTCCCAGAAGTAGTGGAGTTCGCCCATGGAGAAGAGCCCGTCGACTGCGCCCAGGAGGTTGTCCAGGATGGTGCTCCCGCTTCGGCCCCACCCCATGATGTAGAGAACCCTGACGCGTTCAGGCATCCGCACATCCTAGGAGGTCGGCATCATCGCGAGCCCTAGGCCCCTTTTGGCTGATACTGACGCAGTTGACTGGCGGCGAGATCGTGCCTACAACGAACCCCGGCGCAGTCCCAGGTGAGCTGTACGCGGTTCAGCAGGACGGGAACATGGTCTCGGTTGGTCATTCAGCGGTTCGACGTTTGGGTCCGCCCCGACGCGCACCGCGCAGGATCGGAGCGGAGTCCGTGGTGCATCAATGCTGAGCGACACCCTCTCCACTGGCTGAAGCAACGGAACCTTGCGTAAGCAGAGCCTTGGCAGGCGATACACCGTTGGGGCGCGGACGACGATCAACTTGAAGGGCCTGGAGCGCCAGACGCAGCAGTTCCCAACATGGCCGTTCAACTGAGCGGTCAGTTCGGCCAGAACGGGTCGACCCTGAGCAACCGATACAGGCGTTCGTTCGGCTCCGCGTAGCGAGCACTCAGTCGCTCTCGCGTCGTCGGCTCCATCGGCGTGTACGACCCGGCGCTGTGTCTGGGGAACGTCGCGAGCGTGTGTGGCGGCAGCCCTAAGAACTTGAGCGCTCGCGCATACGCTGATGCGGGATCTTTCGACAGCTCGTCGCTAGTGACCACGAAGACACGTTCACGCGGGAACAGCGAGTACAGGTGCTCCAGCTGATCCGCGTACACCCCGCGCGAGAAGTACGAGAAGTGCTGATGGTTGAACCCGCGGTAGGTGGGCTCCTTCACGATCTTCTCGACCTCGCCCTCCAAACGCAGCTCCTCCTGAGCTAACGCCTCGTCGAAGGACAAGGGCTCCAGCCCCATCGCCACTTCGTGTGAGTAGTGGGAATACGCGCGATCCACGGGATCGCGGAGCGTCACCAGGAGTCTCACGCCGGGCAGGTCCTGCGCGATCCGTTGCGGGGCAAGGGGATGGAAGATGTAGTACGGCGTCGCCTCACCGGTGATCGCGGGGACGCCCGACCGGACCTTGAGGTAGGCCGCCTTCGCGGAGGTGGGAAAGTGCCCTCTGTACCACCGCATGCCCTTTGTGTAGTTCCAATCGAAGTAGTGCACTTCCTCGATGATGGAGCGACCAACTGCGGGGTGATTGACCAGGTATTCATACAGCGAGCTGCTCCCGGATCGCTGGGTTCCTGCCACCAGGAACGACGGTAATATCCGCATCGCGCTTGTCGTCGTTCCGATATCTTCCAGCCGCTTGGCCAGGGTGCTCTTCATCGATGTCGGAACCTTTGAACGGACCCATCGCGATACGTCGGTCATGCACGACATCGTACTGGGCGGTTGACATGCCGAGAAGGATTGGTAGGGTCGAACCTGAGCCGCCACCGCACCATGGTGCTGCGGCTCGCGAAGCACCGGATGGCGCTGCACCCCCCTGAACCACCAACAACGCAGCCCAGATCCGAAAGGAACAGCAGATGGATCGACGTGATTTCTTGAGGGCATCCGCGTTGGCCGGTGCCGGCGTCGCGCTCGGCTCGCAGGTCGGGTGGCCGGATCCGGCGTCAGCCACCTCGTCGTGCCTGTGGGGAGCTCGGACCGACCCCTACACCACGGAGTCCACCGAGCAGGCGACCAGGAACTTCGAGGCGAAGATTGGCCGCAAACTGGCCGTCGTTCGGCAGTACGCGGCGTGGGATCGACCGCTTCCGGACAACTACGACAGGTGGGCTGCGAGAACAGGGCACACACCGTTCATCGCGTGGCATGCGAAGAAGATCGGCGGCGAAGCGATCTCTTGGGCGTCTATCGCGAACGGCGCTCACGACACGCAGATCATCGCGCAAGGCAGGTCCCTGAGAGCCTGGGGGCGGCCCGCGTACTTCTGCTTCCACCACGAGCCGGAGAACGACCCGGCCAACGGCAACGCGAGCGAGTTCAAGGCTGCTTGGTCCCGTATCCACACCCTGTTCACTTCGACCGGCGCGGCCAAGTTGACATGGGTGCCCACCTTCATGGCCTCCACCTACAACGGCGGTCACGGCGGGATCGACCAGTGGATGCCGTTGACATCGGGCACCCTCTACGGCGTGGACGGGTACAACCGGGGCGCTTGCGACCCCACGGGGGGCTGGCGGAGCTTCTCGGAGATCTTCAAGCCGGCGCGGGACTACGCGAAGGCGAAGGGCCATGGCATGTTCATCCCCGAATGGGGCTCCGTCGAGGACGCGGCCTGTGGGAACATGGGCGGTAAGGCCAGTCGCAAGGCCAACTGGATCGCCGACGCGGCTGCAGCTATCAAGTCTTGGCCCGAGGTTAAAGGGGCGATTTACTCCAACACGCGATGGGTATTCAACGGCGCCAAGGTCGACTACCGGGTGACCACGAACTCTCGATCTCTTTCGGCGTTCAAGTCCGCGGGGAAGCGGGCCTACTTCCTGTAGGCCGCAGTTTCACGTGACGGTGAAGGTGGTTACGCTTGTGGCAGAGCCAGTGGGGGTTACCACGACGATGGTTCCGGACACCGCGCCGATCGGAACGGTCGCCGTGATCTGCTGATCCGAGTCCACCGTGAAGACGGCATTCGTTCCGGCGAACTTCACCTTCGTCGAACCGATGAGGTTGTAGCCCGAGATCGTGATGACGGTCCCGACGGGGCCGGTCGTGGGGCTGAACCCGATGATCGACGGCAAGATCTTGAGCGTGGTGGGGCTCACGGCTGTCCCGTCCGGTGTGGTGAGACTGACTAGTCCTGTGGTCGCGCCTACCGGCACGGTCACCACCACCTGGGTCCGGGAGTTCACGACGAACGATGTCGCAGGAGCGCCGTTGAACGACACGTCTGTGGTACCCAGCAGCGTGGTGCCCGTGATCGTGATCGAGTCGCCGACGTGGGCGCTGTTGACCGAGAGGTTCGTGATGTTGGGCGTAACGGTATAGCTGCCGGCGCTCGTTACGTCACCGTCCGGCGTGCTCACCAGGACGGGTCCGTCGATCGCACTCGGGGGGACTTGAGCCGTGATCTGCGTCGAGGAGTCCACCGTGAACGTCAGCGCTGGGTATCCACCAAACTTCACCTTCGTCGCGGCACTGAGGTGAGTTCCAGTGATGGTCACGCTGGTTCCCACTGGTCCGTGGTCCGGAGTGAAGCCAATGATCGTCGGGAATACCGTAAAGGTCTGAGGGCTGGTGGCTGTCCCATCAGGCGTAACCACGTGGATAGATCCACTGCTTGCACCCAAGGGAACGGTTGTCGTGATCAGGTTGTCCGCGTCGACGGTGAAGGTCGCGGGGGTTCCGTTGAAGTCCACCTGGCTGGTGCCGGTGAAGGTCTTGCCCGAGATCTGTACGGTGGTCCCCTCGGGCCCACCGGTTGGCGACACGCCGACGATCGCAGGACCGGTGGAGAACTGCGCGAAATGCTCAGCTATCTGGCCACCGACGCTGGTGAAGTCACCCCCCGCGAACAACTTGTTGGAGGTTCCCAGGAGCGACCAGACACCGAACGTGCCGCCGGCCGGATGCGGTTGCCAGGTGATGTCGACGTTCCCGGTCACTGGGTCAAAGGCAGCGAGCTTCGGGATACGGATCAGCCCAACCTTGCCGAAATGGCCACCGGCGATCACCTGACCCTGACAGAATCCGACGGCTTGCACGTCGCCGTTGGTATGGCGCGTCCACAGCAGGTGGCCGACGCCGTCGAACGCGGTGACGGCATTGCCGCGACCTCCCGTTCCCACGTAGACGCTTGGCCCCTGCGAGACCAAGCTCAACACCTTGTAGGCCGGGTGGACGGCCCACGGTGCCGCGTTTCCGGCAGGGTCGATCGCGGCCAGGTGGGTTTGAACCACGCTCCCGTTAACAGCGGTGAAGGTGCCCCCGATCATGATGTTCCCGGTGGAGGCCAGAGCCATGGTGGTGATCGAGCTGTTGGCTGTCGGCGCCCACGGCGACAGCGCCCCGGGTGGAGTTGAGGAGAGGTCGATGGCGGCTAGTCGCGTCCGCGCCTGTCCGTCCATCTGGGCGAACTCACCGCCGATGTACAGGGTGGTTCCGGACAGCACCAGCGCTCGTTGCCTGGTGTCCGAGCTGGCCTGCAGGTCCAATAGGCTGCCGTACTGATCGGGCGAGATCGAGGCGAAGCGTAGGCGCGGAGAGACGGTCTGCGTTACGCCGTCGGGAGCCGTCCAGGTGATGGTGGTGAAGTCGCCGGTGAGGAAGAGTTGGGTTCCATCCGTCGCCATCCCGAACACGGCGCCGGACGCCGCCACTCCGCTCCCGCCTGGGTTGTCTGCCGACGGAGCCCACGGGAGGAGCGCACCGGTGGTGACATCGATCGCCGCGAGGTTATGACGGGGGACCGAGGTGGCGCCGTTTGGACTCACCGCCTGGTCGAAGCTCCCACCCAGATATAGGGTGTCTCCGATCCGCACCATGGCACGGATCCGGCCGTTGACTCCCCACACCCCTCCGTCGGCTCCGACTGAGATGGCGGCGCGCGCGGCCACTGCGTCGAGAAGCATTCCGGCACCGGCGAACGACGTGACCATCACTGCGGAAAGCGCAACCATTCCAACCGCGCGCGACCGACGACGGATCCGAACGCGACCGACCATCTTTCGGAGACCTCCTAGGTAAGCGAACATCTTGGGGGCCAGCCCCTTGTCGAGCCCCGGTCGAGGCGGCCGGGCGACCTAAAGTTTAGCCATGCGACACCCCCTTCGAAACAGGCTGAAGGTCGCTGGGCTATGCCGTTTGGCCTAGGCCTGACGTAGGAATCGCTGCTGCTAGGCTTTGCGACCTCATGGCGAGTGACCCGGCCGATCCGCCGTCCGACCCGCTTCCCAAGCAACGGCGCAGAAGGGCGCGGCGTCTTTGGCTTGGTGGGTCGGTTGCCGTGCTCCTGCTGTTGATCGTGGCCGGCGCCCTGCTCGCGACCCTGTCCGTTCGTCGCTCTCTCCTTGCAGCGCAGGCCGACCTGCGTCAGGCCCGGGCGGATCTCATCAACGGTGATGCGGCGGGAGCGCAACACGCCTTCGCGCTGGCCGGAGAACGGTTCCACTCGGTCCGGGGCGGTGCGCCCGGGCTCTTCCTGAAGGCCACAGGGTGGATGCCGGGGTTGGGCCACAGCGCCGAGACCACGCTGGCGATCGCCGATGCCGGCGGGACGGCCTCAGACGCCGGCGGGCTCATGGCGGCGGCGGTCGTTCAGACTCCGGGTGGACTCGCGGCGCTTTCACCGAACGGCGGAGGGTTCTCCATCGACGCCCTGACGCCGCTGACGCAAGCCGTATCTCGCGCCGACGTGCTGCTCACCCAAGCGCTGGCCTCCGTTCGAAAGTCACCAGGTTCCTTCCTGGTTGGTCCCGTCGCGAACGCCAGAACGCTCCTGCTCGCGCAGCTCGGTTCGCTGCAAGCCGAGGTTCACAGCAGCTCATCGATCCTGCAAGGGCTCCCGACATTCCTGGGACAGGACGCACCGCGGAACTACCTCCTGACCGCACAGGACCCGGCCGAGCAGCGAGGCACCGGCGGTGTCATCGGTGCCTACACGATCCTCACCGTCGACAACGGGCGGTTCAGCTTCGCCCCGTTCAAGCCGATCCAATCGCTCCCGATCCCACCGTTGAACCAGGTTCCGGCGCCGAGCGCCGAGTACGCCAAGAACTACAACCAGTTCCGCAGCGGCGAACGGTTCTGGCTGGCGATCAACCTCACGCCGGACTTCCCGACGGCCGCCCAGGCGATCCTCAATGCTTACAAGGTCGCCGAAGGGGTGCAGCTGGACGGCGTCATCTTCACGGATCCCTTCGCGCTGAAGGCGCTCCTGCGCGTCGAGGGGGCGACCGAGATCCCGAAGCTGGGCACCCGCGTGAGTGCAGCTAATGTCGTCTCGCTCGTTACCAACAGGGCGTTCTCGATCTTCCCGAACCCGAACGTGCGCAAACAGGTGCTTGGCGCCGTCGCCACCGCGGTGGTCCAGGGATTCGTCCACGGACCGAAGGTGTCGATCCCGGATCTCAAGATCCTGGCCGCTTCGGTCGGTGAGGGCCACATCCTCGTGTACAGCACCGACCCCGTCATCGAACAGGGGCTCCGCGGCACTGGCGCGGGAGGGGCGCTGCCCGCGGCGTCGGGGGACTTCCTCGCGGTTATCGAGAACAGCGCCGGCGCGAACAAGGTTGACTACTACCAGGACCGGTCGGTCACGTACACAGCAGTCCTGGCGGAGGGCGGCACCGCTGCCGGTACGACGGAGGTTCGGCTGACCAACAACGCGCCGACCTCCGGCCAACCTGCCTACGTGATCGGGCCGCATCCCGGTTTCTCGAGGGCCGGTGAGAGTTCGCAACTCCTGAACGTGTACTGCGGCGCGGCCTGCGAGTTCCTCTCCGCGACGAAAGATGGTGTGCCGGTGAACCTTGGATCGGGGACCGAGCTGGGACACGTCTTCTTCCAGGGGTTCTTCCGCACGCCCAGCGGGCAGACGAGCGATCTCAGGATCGACAGCTTCCGGCGCGGCGCGTGGAAGCCAAGCGGATCGGGCGGCACCTACCAGCTCACATACCTGGGGCAGACCACGGTGCGGCCGACCACGCTTCGCGTCGTGGTCGTGGTCCCCGATGGAGCGCACATAACGTCAACGAGCCCGTCCATGCAGATCGCTGGGACCACGGCAGTCTGGAGCGGCACCCCCACACACCGGATGCTCTTCACGGTGGACTTCAGCGGCTAGCCGCTCGGTCAGAGGAAGTTCCGTCCGACCGCGCCCTCGGGGATCTCGATCCCGTACATGTTCATGATGGTCGGTCCGACGTCTACGAGGTTCATCCCGGCCTTGGGTCCGTTGACCTGGCCGGGCGCGTTCTTCATCACGAAGATGCCCGTTGGGTCGTGGTTGGCGCCATCGGGCCCCGTGTCGTTCTCGTGGGTGAAGATGTCGGGGTTGCCGACCGTGCCGACCGAGCGCCAGTCCAGGTCGCCGAAGTAGACGATGAGGTCCGGCGCGACGCCCCTGACCTCCGGGTAGACGTCTTGCGGCTTATGCACCTTCGTGCCCATCGGCTTGCCATCGGCCCCGAGCATCGCCTCGAACCGGGCGACCAACGCGTCGCGCACCTCGTCGTACGTGGACGGCTCGATCACGCCCTGAGGCTCACGGCCCTTGATGTTCAGGAACAGCCGGCCGTAGTAGCCGCCGTCTCCCCAGGCCATCGTCCGGCTCCAGTCGACGGGGGCCTTCGCGATGGGCACCACACCGTCGATGTCCTCCGACAGCGTGAGGTACCCCTCGCGGATCAGCCAGTCGTTGATGCACACCCCGCCCTCCATCCGGCGGGCGCCGTGGTCGGACATGACGATGGTCACCGCGTCCTCGGGGATCAACTCGATCAGCGATCCGACCTCCGAGTCCAGATAGCGGAAGTAGTTCTGGAACGCGCTCTCGAACTGGTTGCCCGCTACGTACTTCGGGTGGCCGGGGTCCCAGCACTGCCAGAACACGTGCTGGAGCCGGTCCAGGCCCATCTCGACCATCATGAAGTAGTCCCACGGCTTGTTCTGGATCAGCCGACGAGCGACCTGGAACCGGCGCTTCGTCATGGCGTAGACCTGCTCCATGACGAACTCCAGCCCCTTCTCGCGGAAGTTGGGGATATCGAAGATGTAGGGGTCCGAGCCCAGTTCGGCCTCGACCTCGGCCTGGAGCTCGGCCGGGGCGGTGAAGTTCTTCGCGGACGGGGGGGTGAGGAAGCAGGAGATGCGCCAGCCCTCGACCGGCTTCGGCGGGTAGCCGGGGGGGACGCCGATCAGGAGCGACTTCTTCCCACGCTCTCCCAGGAGATCCCAGACGGTGGGCTCCTTGACGGCGTCCGAGGTGGCCAGGGAGAGGCCGTCGTAGGTGTGGTCCTTCCTATTGCGGAAACCGTAGATGCCCAGCTGGCCCGGGGCCTTCCCGGTCATCGCGCACGCCCAGGCGGGCACCGTGATGGGAGGGGTGATGCTGGCCAGCGGCCCGTGGAGCCCGGAGCCCATGAGGTTGTGGATATTGGGCATCTCGCTGGCCATATCGTCGAAGACGAGCTTTGCCGGCGCGCAGTCGAGCCCGATCACCGCCACCCTGGGTCCTTGCATGGGGCTCCCTCCTTGCGAGGCCTGAAGGTCATGAATAAGGAGCCGGGCCCAGTTCTCCGCCGCGGCTCCGCCCGCATGGTATCAACCGGCACGTTCGGCCCACAAAGGCGGGTGAAACCGATCGCTCGTTAGGGGCTTCCTGCCTAGGCCATCCGACGCTTGTACGGGGGAAGCCCAAAGGGGTACTATCCACACCCAGATGGGGCGCACCCCCCTACGTGCCCCACGAACCGGATGTGAGAGGAGCAACAACGATGAGGAAGACGGCCCTAGCTTTGGGAGCGTCGCTGTTCGTGATGGTTGTGACGGCGCTTCCTGCGCTGGCGGATTCGTCGCTCCCGCACCCTCACCCAGGTGGGGTCAGTGGCGTCGGCGGCGCCGGCGGAACTGCCTTCACCGGCGCGAACCTGAGCCCGATCATGGTGGCATTCACGTTCCTGGTCATCGTCGGCGTTTCGGTGCTGGCTCTCCAGCGTCGCCGCTCGATCAGCTCGTAGCTTCACCAGCTTCATCGCTAACGCTGCTGCGTCCCTCGCACGAACCGGTGCGTCGGGCGCAGTACGTGTTTTCTGCCACTATTTCCTATGACCCCACGCATGACGCGGGGACGTAGCTCAGTTGGTAGAGCACCGGCTTTGCAAGCCGGGGGTCAGGGGTTCGAGCCCCCTCGTCTCCACCGCACGCTGTCGTGTTTCGGGTGATGCTCGACGGAGTGGCATCACCTGATCGTTGACACCTGATCCGGCTGATCTTTGACATCTCCGGTGATGCCGACAGGAGGTGGGCGACATGCTGGTGGAGCTCAGTGTCATGGAACAGCGCTATCA
>JANXVR010000096.1 GCA_025351565.1 Actinomycetes bacterium | reverse complement strand
GCCCGGGCCTCTTCACGTCGCACGCCTGCGTCCGTAGGATGGCAGGGTGCCGGAAGATCTCGCGCAACTCCTCGAAGCGAACCGGCGAGCCGCCGTGGGATTCGATCGGGGTGAGCAGCGTCGGCGCCCCGCCCGTCCGATCGCCGTGCTGACCTGCCTGGACGGACGTATCGACCCGCTGGCCATGCTCGGGCTCGCGCCGGGCGACGCGAACATTCTGCGCAACGCAGGTGCCCGCGTAACCGACGACATCATCCGCTCGCTCTTGGTGTCGGGATGGCTCCTGGGCACGAGGCTGTTCCTAGTGGTCCATCACACCGACTGCGGCCTCGAGTCCCCTGGTGGCGACGAAGAGGTTCGGACCGCGATCGCGGCAGCCGGAGGAGACGCGGCAGGTGTGGATCTCGCGTCGTTCCCCAGCGTTGAGGTCGCCGTCGCCCAGGACGTCGCCCGCCTCCTCGCCGAGGCCAGGTTCCCCGCGGACATCGAAGTTCGGGGTTGCGTGTACGACGTTCGAACAGGCTTGATCCGGGAGGTGCCGGAGCCTCCCGCCGGCCTCTCGCGGTAATCCGACCTCTGAGGTAGACTTTGCCGGTGCGCGCAGCTAGGCGCGCTCGCAACGAGGGACAGAAGGAAGGACACCATCGTGGCCGTCAGCCAGGAAGAGCACCTCAAGGCGCTCAGCAAGGACTATCGGTTCGACTGGAAGGACGCGGACCACTCCGTCTTCACGCCCAAGCGGGGCCTCTCCGAGGACGTGGTTCGGGAGATCTCCTCCCGGAAGGACGAGCCGGCCTGGATGCTGAAGACTCGCCTCAAGGCCTTGAAGTACTTCGAGATGCGACCGATGCCCTGGTGGGGCGCGGACCTGTCCGGCATCGACTTCGACAACATCTTCTACTTCATCCGCTCCACCGAGAAGCAGGCCTCGAGCTGGGAGGAGCTTCCCGACGACATCAAGGACACGTGGGACAAGCTCGGCATCCCCGAGGCCGAGAAGAAGTACCTGGGAGGCGTGAGCGCCCAGTACGAATCCGAGGTCGTGTATCACAAGATCAAGAAGGAACTCGACGACATCGGCGTCATCTTCACGGACATGGACACCGCGCTCCGTGAATACCCGGACCTGGTGAAGGAGTATTTCGGCACGATCATCCCGCCGAACGACAACAAGTTCGCTTCGCTCAACACCGCCGTGTGGTCGGGCGGCTCGTTCGTCTACGTGCCGCCGGGCGTGAACGTCGACATCCCGCTCCAGGCATATTTCCGCATCAACCAGGAGAACATGGGCCAGTTCGAGCGGACGCTGATCATCGCCGACGAGGGCAGCTACGTGCACTACGTCGAGGGGTGCAGCGCACCGATCTACTCGTCCGACTCCCTGCACAGTGCGGTCGTCGAGATCGTCGTGAAGAAGGGCGCACGGGTGCGCTACACCACGATCCAGAACTGGTCGACGAACGTCTACAACCTGGTCACCAAGCGCGCTGTCGCGCACGAGGACGCCGTCATGGAGTGGGTCGACGGGAACATCGGCTCCAAGGTGACCATGAAGTACCCCTCGATCTACCTGGTCGGCAAGGGGGCACGCGGAGAGGTGCTCTCCGTGGCGTTCGCCGGCAAGGGGATGCACACGGACGCGGGCGGGAAGGCTGTGCACGCCGCGCCGTACACCACCAGCGTCATCAACTCGAAGTCCGTCAGCAAGGACGGCGGACGGACCGGCTACCGCGGGCTCATCCGCGTCGAACCCGACGCCCACCACGCCAAGTCCACCGTGCGCTGCGACGCGCTGATCTTGGACGACGAGAGCCGTTCGGACACCTACCCCTACATCGAGGTGGAGGACGAGACCGCGGCGCTCGCGCACGAGGCCACCGTCAGCAAGGTCGGCGAGGACCAGCTCTTCTATCTGATGAGCCGCGGCCTGGCCGAAGCGGAGGCTACGGGCATGATCGTCAACGGGTTCATCGAGCCCATCACGCGCGAACTGCCGATGGAGTACGCGGTCGAACTCAACCGCCTGATCGAGCTGCAGATGGAAGGCTCGGTCGGCTGAGCAACATGACCACGACCACCACTACCTTCGACGAGCAGGCCCTCGCGGCCCTGCCGCCGGTCCCTGCGTTCGTGGAGGTCTTGCGCCGCACCGCATTCGAGCGGTTCGTCGCCATGCCGATCCCATCTCAGGACACCGAGGAATGGCGCTACACGGACCTGTCGACCTTCGAGCTGGGGTTCGTTCCCCACACCCCCGGTCACGGTGGCCCGGTGCCCGAGCAATCCGGGAACCTGGGCGGCGCCATGGTCCAGCACAACTCGAGTGTGGCCATGACCACGTCCGATCAGGATGTTGCGCGCCGCGGGGTCATCTTCTGCGATCTGGATCTGGCCGCCGAGAAGCACCCGGACCTGGTGCAGCCGCATCTGCATTCCCTCGTCCCCACCGACCGAACGAAGTTCACCGCCCTGCACGGCGCCTTCCGCACGGGCGGCACCTTCCTCTACGTTCCCGCGGATGTGTCTGTCCAGCTTCCGCTGCAGACCCTGACCTACCTGGACGCGGACGGCGCGGCCGTCTTCCCGCATACGCTGATCGTGGCCGAGCGCGGGGCAGAGGTCACCTTCATCGATCGGTTCGCCTCACCGGATCTGCAGCGTAGCTTCAGCGACGCGATCACCGAGATCGTCGTAGGGGATGGGGCGCACGTGCGGTACGTGAGTATCCAGGAATGGGGGGCCGGCGTGACGCACCTGGGCGTAGTGCGGGCGCG
>JANXVR010000081.1 GCA_025351565.1 Actinomycetes bacterium | reverse complement strand
GCACCACGCTGCCTCGGCGCCAGACCTCGGCCACCTCGGCAACGTCGACCCGGAACCGGTAGCGCTCCGGGTGTTCCAGCGGCGCGGTCTCGGCGTCGGCATCCCGCTCACGCGTCCCTGCATCGGCGTTCGCCAAGATGTTCAAGCCTTCCGCCAACGACGCCATGAGCCCGTATTCGATCCCGTTGTGCACCATCTTCACGAAGTGACCCGATCCCACCGGGCCGCAGTGCAGGTATCCCTGTTCCGCGGCCGTCGGCGTGCCGGTGCGACCAGGGGTGCGGCCCGCCGCCTCGACGCCCGGAGCCATCGACGCGAAGATCGGCTCCAGCCGAACGAACACGTCATCCTCGGCCCCCACCATCAGGCAGAACCCCCGCTCCAACCCGAACACGCCGCCGGAAACGCCGACGTCCGCGTAATGGATGCCGGAAGGCGCGAGCGCCTCGGCGCGTCGGAGATCATCGACGTAGTGGGTGTTCCCCCCGTCGATGATCACGTCGCCGGGGTTCAGGAGGGGCGTGAGCTGCGCGATCGCCTGTTCGGTGATGGTGCCGGCCGGCAGCATGAGCCAGATGGATCTCGGTTCCGCGAGCGCCTGGACGAGCCCTTGCAGGGAGGTGGCGCCGGCCACGCCCTCCGCCTCCATGGCCGCCACGGCGTCGGGGTTCACATCGTAGGCGACGCACTCGTGTCCGTCCCGCATGAGTCGCCGGACGATGTTCCCGCCCATCCGCCCCAAGCCGACCATCCCGAGTTGCATGCCCGCATCCTAGCGGCGCAGGCCAGGACCAGCCCGGCCGGGTCAGCGGGCCGCGCTGCACGGCGCACACAACACCGACGAAGGTCTGGCCTCCAACCTCGCCACCGGGATCATCCGGGAACAGCGGTCGCAGATCCCGTACGTTCCTTCGTCCACCTTCACCAGCGCGCGTTCCACGTCCGCCAGCTTGGACTGCAGGGCGTTCGCCGCGCCGACGCGCTCGATGCGGGTGATGGCTTCCGTGGTCCCCTCACCAACCCGTTTGCCGAAGCCGATGGTGGCATCCGGATCGCGGATGACCAGCGTGAGGGCGCCCATCTCGGCGGTGAGTGCATCACGCGCGCGCAGCAGCTCGCGGCGAACGGTATCGAGATCGAGGGTGGGGTCTTCCATCCGGCGAGCTTAGACGTCCAGGAGATCGGGGTCCCCGCCGACGGCTTCGAGCGAGCCGTGCTCACGCGGGGCCAGACCCTGCGGTGACGCGCTCCCGCGCCGCGCCTCGAGTTCGCCGAACACCTCCGTGGCGTGATCGACGCAGAGCACCACCAGATCGCCAGGCCGGGAACGGTCGAGCGCCAGCCGGGCCGCTTCCATCTCGTTCAGCACGATCTCCACGCTGCCCGCCCGGGCTCCTCCCGCCGCCACCGCTTCCTCAACACCCTCGAGGATCAAGGTCGCCGTGGCGCCGGGTTTGCGTCCGCGCGGTCGCACGTCCTCGCGCACGATGACCTCATCGAAGTACCGAGCCGCCACCCTGCCGAGTTCGCGCATGTCCTCGTCCCGCCGGTCGCCCGCGGTGGCGATGACCCCCACGCGGAGGTTGGCCGCCCAGCTGGCTTCCCCGGGGCGCGAGCTGCTGCCGCCCTCGGAGACCAACCGCTCGACGAAATCTCCAAGGGCCTCCAGCCCCGCCGCGTTGTGCGCGTAGTCCAAGATGACCTTCACCCCGTCCAGGTCGAACACGTTGAGGCGCCCGGGCGCCTGGTAGATCGACGTGGTGAACGTCCGGAGGCCCTGGCGGATATCGTGCAGGTGGGCACCGGCGGCGTGGGCCGCCGCCGCCGCCGCCATCGCGTTCTGCACCATCATCCGGGCCTTCCCGTCGAAGGTCGACGGGAGCGTGTGTACCCAGGCGATGGGCATGGTGCGGCGGCCTTCCTTGATCACCATCATCTCGCCGCGGCTGCTTCGCTCCAGCACCACGGCCTTGCGTCCCCGGCGGATCCAGCGTTCGACCACCTCATTGCCCTCGACCATCGAGAACAGGATCACGCTGCCGCTGCACGACCCGCGCATCGCAAGGACCAGCGGATCGTCGGCGTTCAGCACGGCGGCGCCGCTCCGCGGCACCGCCTCCACGACCACCCGCTTCACGGCGGCCAGCTGCTCCATGGTGTGGATCTCCTTGAGGCCCAGGTGATCGCCGGTGACGTTCAGCACCACGCCGACATCGTTGTGGCCGTACCCGAGCCCCTCGCGAAGGATCCCCCCGCGGGCCACTTCGAAGACGGCGAAGTCCACGCGAGGATTCTGCAGCACCATCTGCGCGGACTTCGGTCCCGACGCGTCCACCCGGCGAACCAGGCGTTCGTCTATGTAGATGCCGTCGGTGGTGGTCATGCCCACGTCCCGGCCCATGCCGCGGAAGATGTGCGCGATCATCCGCGTCGTCGTGGTCTTGCCGTTCGATCCGGTGACGGCGATGATCGGGATCCGGCTGGGCGTGCCGGGCGGGAACAGTAGGTCCACCACGTGCTTGGCCACGAACTGCGGTTCGCCCTCGGTCGGGTGGGTGTGCATACGGAACCCCGGCGCGGCGTTGACCTCGACGATGGCGCCGCCGGCCTCCCTGACGGGTTTCGTGATGTCGGGGGCCAGGAGGTCGATGCCGGCCACGTCCAGGCCGACCACGCGCGCCGCTTCCTCGGCGATCTCCACGTTGTCCTCGTGCGCCTCCCACGTGCGATCGATGGAGATCCCGCCTGTTGACATGTTGCCGGTGGCGGCCAGGAGCACCATCTGACCTTTGGGCGGCACCGATCCCAGTGGGAACTTCTGCTTCTTCAGCAGCTCGACCGCCGCATCATCGACCTTGATCCGGGTCAGAACCTTCTCGTGGCCGATCCCGCGCCGCGGATCCTGGTTCGTCTTCTCGACCAGCTGTGCAACGGTGTGCTTGCCGTCCCCGACCACATGCGCCGGAACGCGTTCGGCGATGGCCACCATGCGGCCGCCGACCACCAGCACGCGGAAGTCGCTGCCCGCGACGAACGACTCAACGACGACCCGTCCGTCGCGGGATTGCGCGAGCGCTCGCTTGAACGCCGCCCGCACCGCGCCGTCGGTGCGAAGGTCCAGACCCACACCGCGACCGTGGTTGCCGTCCAGCGGCTTCGCGACCACGGGGAACCCGATGCGCCTGGCCGCGGCCACCGCCTCGTCCTCTGTGCGCATGACCTCGCTCTTGGGAACAGGGAGACCGGCCGCGGCTAGGAGCTGGTTGGTCATCTTCTTGTCGCTCGCGATATCGACCGCCAAGGCCGAGGTCTTCGAGGTCATCGTGGCGCGGATCCGCTGCTGGTACTTCCCCTGCCCCAGCTGGACCAAGGACGCCTCGTTGAGCCGGATGAACGGGATGTCGCGGCCGAGCGCCTCGTCGATGATGGCCTGCGTACTGGGACCGAACTGCCGGCGTTCGGCCAGTAGGATCAGCGCCTCGAGTTCTGCCGGGAAGTCGAACCCCTCCTCGGCCTTCACCAGATGGTTCAACAGACGAACCGCGAGCCGACCTGCGGCCAGACCGACCTGCTCCTCCGCGTACCCGAAGATCACGTTGTACTGGCCGGGCGTGCCGGCGCCGCGGGTCTTGCCCCGCGTGATGTGGGCGCCGGACTCGCGCTGGAGTTCGAGCGCCACGTGCTCGGCCACGTGCCCGAGCCAGGTTCCGTCGGCGAGCCGGGCCGCGAACCCGCCGACCTTGCCCAGGGAGCACGAGTGCTCACCGACGCCCGGCAAGGCCTTCAGCAACTTGGCGTTGAACCCGCGGATCGTGTTGGAGGGCCAGTCCTCAAGGTTCCCCAGGTCCACCAGGAGGCGGATGCTCGGCTCGTAGGACCAGTAGTTCGGACCTCGGAAGGTGTAGGTGGCCAGGATCTTCAGGTCCGGACGACGCGGGCGCTTGCGGGCAGGCGGTTCGGTCTTCGCGGTTCGGCGGCCCTGGCGCGTGGCGGTGCGCGCGCCCTCGGCCGGTGTCACTCGGAGGCCTCCCGACGGCGCTCGCTCGCGGGTTCGCCTGCCAGCAGCTCGCGCGTCCGCAGATCGAACCAGTAGCCGCTGGGCAGGGAATGCAGCACGGCGCCGGAGACCATGAGCGGCTTGTGCCCCTTCCCGCGATAGGCGTCGGTCTTGAGATGACGGCCGTCCACGATGGTGACGGCGCCACGGCCGATGACCTGCAAGGTCTGGTCGGCGTGGATCACGGCACAGGTGTCTTCGTCGATGCCGATCCCGAGCAGCGCGGGCGATTGCGCGACCAAGGCCAGCAGGCGCCCCGTGCGTCCACGCTGCTCGAAGTGCTGATCGATGATCATGTTCGGCATGACGCCGAAGCCGGCCGCCAGCTGGGCCATGCGGTTCTTGGGCGTCGCGCCGGTTGCGCCGTACGCCACCATGTGGCTCGCGAGCGCGGACGCGCCGGCGCTCGTTCCCGCCAGCACCGCACCGCGGTCGTGCGCGTTCGCGATGGCATCGCCCAGCTTGGTGCCTGCCACCACTTGGGTCAGCCGCGACTGGTTCCCGCCGGTCAGGAACACGCCCGTCGCTTCGGACATCACCTGCGTCATGGAACTCGCGTCCGCTTCCTCGCGGGTCTCGGGCCGAAGCCCGACCACGTCCGCGATGCCCAGCCCGTCGAAGAGCGCCCGGTAGGCCTCCGTCGCCTCATCACCCAGCGAACTCGCGGTGGAGATGACCACCACCTGCGCATCCTTGCCACCGGCGAACTTCGCGAACCTGCTCAGGATGACCTTGTCACGAAGCTTGTCCTCGGCGCCGCCGATGATCATGACAGCGCCGGCGGAACCGAAGGCGGAGATCGGATGGAGGCGTGTCCCGTGCGTCACTGGGAAAGTGTAGTCGGGCGACGTTCACGACCAGAGGAAGCCTCCCGGTCACGGAACCAGCCAAGTGGGACATACAGGTTTCGTCGGATAGCATCGGGGCGATGGATGTGCAGGTAGCGGGCGAGCGGCCCGAATGACGCCTCGAGCCGTCCTGGCGCTGCGCGGCCCCGGAGGCGAGCCCGTCGACGTCAGGCGAACGCTGGACTCACACGGCTTCTCCGAGCTCGCGCCCGCGCGCCTTGACCGCGACACGCACGAGCTGACGACCACCGTTCGCCTCCCTGCGGGCAAGCCCCGTCGCATCCGTTTGACACCCGACGATGGCCCCGGCGCCGTCGAGATCGACGTGCTGGGTCCGGCACCATCCGCGGCCACGATGGGCTCCGTCCAGCGCGCCGTGCTGCACGTCCTTCGCCTGGACCAAGACCTGTCCGCCTTCTACGCCCAGGTCGGGATCGACCTCGATCTGGCGTGGGCCGCCACGGGTGCCGGCCGGATGCTGTGCTCGCAGACGGTGTTCGAGGACGTGGTCAAGACGGTCTGCACCACCAACTGTTCCTGGGGACTCACGGTGAAGATGGTGAACGCGTTGGTCTCGCATCTGGGTGAACCCGCTGCCGGCGCTCAGGTGGCCGCCGACCTCTTGACGAACGCGTTCCCGACGCCAGCAGCCATGGCCTCCCGTCCCGAGTCGTTCTATCGGGACACCGTGAAGGCCGGCTACCGCGCGCCCTACTTCCGCCGGATCGCCGAACTGGTGGCGAACGAGG
>JANXVR010000027.1 GCA_025351565.1 Actinomycetes bacterium | reverse complement strand
CCCGGGAGCGTTCCCGCCGCTTCGAACGGCAGGTCGATCCCCGTCGGCGAACCGAACCCGAAGGGAAGCAGGTCGTTCGACAGGATGTCGGTCCCGGAGCCGGCGGCCCGGCTCTTGTCGAAGAAGCTCGCGCCGAATCCGTAGAAGACGGTATCGCACGAGACCTTGAGGGCCGTGGCAAGCTGGAGGACGCTGCTCCCGCCTTCGAAGTTGTGGAACGGGGTGTGCGTCGTGTCACCGGGGTAGTAGTAGACGCTGGGGCATGGGTAGTACGAGCTTTCGTTCGCGACGCCGCTCTTGAGCGCGGCCAGGGCGATGAACGACTTGAACGTCGAGCCGGGCGCATAGACCTGGTTCTCGGCGCGGTTCAGGGCAGGCGACCCATCTCGCGGGAGAATGAACCGCATGCGGTACTGCCTCTTGGTCATCCCCTGAACGAACCAGCGGGGGTCGAAGGTCGGCCACGATGCCATCGCGACGATCCCCCCCGTCTGCGGGTCCATCACCACCACGGCACCGGCGTTGGCTTGCAGGAGCTGGCCGGTGGCGCTGTCCGTGGTGCCGCGCGCCTTCATGATCCCGCTCAGGAGTTGTTGTTCGGCGAGCTGTTGGATGCGGGCGTCGATGGAGAGCACCACGTTATCGCCGGGCAGGGGTGGCCGGCTCCCGATGGTGCGCACCTGCTTCCCGGCGGCGTTGACCAGGTAGAAGTCCTTGCCCTTCGTTCCTTGCAGGTAGTGCTCGTACTGCGATTCGAGCCCGGCCTGACCGACGACGTCGTTCTGGCCATAGCCGTTGAATGCGGCGGAGGCGTACTGCGTGGCGGTGATCGGCCCTACGTACCCCAAGATGTGCGCGGCCAGGGTTCCGTCCGGGTAGCTGCTGATCGGGGCCTCAACCACGCTCACCCCCGGGAAACTCCCGGCGTGTTCAGCGATGTACCACGACACCTGTTTCGGCACGTCGAAGGCCACGGGGATGGGGGCGTAGGGGAAGTACCGGACGTCCGCCAACCTCTTCTGGAGGGTTGGAAGCGGCATGGCGAGAAGGCTCGCGAGCCTGGTGAGGACCGTGGTCTTGTTGGCGCCCAGGTCCTGCTGGTTGACCTGCACCTGGAGGCTGAGCCGGTTGCCGACCAGCAGGTTGCCGTGGGAGTCAAGGATGTTCCCGCGAAGCGCCGGTGTCTCGACCGTCCGGGTTCGGTTCTGCGCCGAGATCTGCTTGTTCTTGCCGGACGCCAGAACCTGGAGGAACCACAGCCGGGTGGTCAGCGCGATGAACATCATCACGACCAGCAGGGCGAGGATGCGAAGGCGGCCGCTGGTTCTGTCCACCTAGCGCCTCGTCCTGACCAGGCGCCCCTGGCGCGACCGCTCCAGGGTGCGACGGAGCAGCGGATAGAAAACGGGCGTGAGCACCCCGCCGTAGATGCCGGAGAAGATGATGATCTTGAGGTCCTGGCCGAACCCAGGGTTGGTCTGGCCGACCAGGAACGTGGTGATCTCGTGGAAGGCCACACCGGCTGCCGTGCCGGCGGCCACGAGCATCGTTGGCAACAGCGGCGAAGGGGAGGCCACGTAATCGCGGGCGAGCCCCATGGTGTAACCGAGCAGCGTGAGGGTCAGCGCCGTCGCCCCCTTGGGGCCGGGGATCAGGAAGTCCTGGGCCATGCCCGCCGCGAAGCCGACGATCGCTCCCTCACGAGGTCCTTCCAGCACGGCAACCACGACGACCACCAGGTACATCAACTCGGGCATCACGCCCAGGAGCTTGATCTGGGAGAACACGGTGGATTGCAGGAGCAGGCCCGTGATGACCATGACCGCGATCGACACGCCCCTTCGAAGCACTCAGCCCCCGCTTCCGGTTTCGATGACCGCCACGTAGTCCAGGTTGGAGAAGTCGACCGCCGGAGCCACCGCGATGAAGAGGTTCGGGTCGCCCGTCTCCGGTGGCAGCGTTCGGGACACGGTACCGATGACGATCCCCGACGGGAAGAGTCCCGCCTGCCCGTTGATGACGTAGCGCTTCGTGAGAACCGGATCACCTGCTTGCACCACGGTGCCGAGGTCGACGAGGTTCATCAGGAGATCGCCCGAGCCCTGCCCCTGCACCTGTCCGGTCGCGCCGGTGGAACCGAGTTGCGCGGCCACCCCGAAGTCGCGGTCGTTGGCGAGTTGGACATCCGCGGTGGTGGGGGTCACGCTGATGATCTTGCCGACCAGGCGTGCGCCGGTGGGTATGCCTGTGGGTGCGCCGGCTGGTGCGCCGGCGGGGCCGCCGGTGATCACCGGCATATCCACCGCGATGCCCGATGTCGATCCCTTCCCGATGGTGAGCGTCCACTGGTCGTTCGATACGCCGTTCGCGATGACGTCGGCCTGCACGACCGTCGAGGAGAACTGATCTACCACAGCGGCTTGCTGCTGTAGTTGCTGAAGTTCCCGCTTCAATGCCGCCACGGAGAGCGCGATCGCTTTCGCGTCGGCGAGCTGGCTCCGGAGTTGATCGATGGTTTGTTGGTTCGTCGGCAGATGGGCGAGGCCGGTGAAGAAGTTCCCGACGGGCCTCGTGACGTCGGTCACGGCGCGCTGGAGCGGGGCCATGGCCCCGGACATCACGCGGCCGATGCCGGACAGGGGGCCGCTCTGCGGCTGGCGGTAGTCGAGGCTGATGACGCCCATCGAGACTGCCACCAGGACGAAGACGAGCACCCTGGTGCTTCGACCACGCGGGTTGATGACCACGGCGGGCTACCGCCGGCTCGGGCTCACCAGGACTCGTTGCAGGACTTCGAACTCCTCCAGGCACTTGCCCGAGCCGAGCACGACGGCCTGAAGTGGGCTGTCGGCGATCCGGACCGGCATGCCGGTCTCGTGGCG
>JANXVR010000281.1 GCA_025351565.1 Actinomycetes bacterium | reverse complement strand
GTCCGACTTGCCCATCCCACCCGCCAGCATGAGCGAGACGTCGGTCAGGAAGTCCACGTCCTGCTGCCAGAACGCCAGGAGCAGCATCATCAGTTGCTCGCGCATCTCCGGCCCTACCTCGCCCACCATGCCCAGATCCAGCAGGTACAGCGTCTCCTCCTCGGGCTGCCACATCAGGTTCCCCGGGTGCGGATCCGCGTGCACGAACCCATCGACCAGGATCTGCTTGTAGAAGGACTCAAGTAGTTGCCGCGCAACCTCTTTGCGAACCGGCCCCTCGGGGCATTCGCTGATGGCGGTCCCGCCGACATCGTGCATCACCAGCAGGCGCGACGTGGAGTAGTCGGCATGGAACACGGGCACCGCAAGGCGCGAGTACGGGGCGATCACCTGCCGCATCTTGTCCATGTTCCGCGCTTCGGTTCGGAAGTCGAGTTCGCGGTGGAGCGATTCCGAGAGGTAGTTGAACACCGCCTCCAGGTCGATCACCTGCTTCAGCGCCTTTCGGTCCCCGGCCTTCTCGGCGAACAGCTGGAGCAGCGCCAGATCCTGCTCGATCAGCTCCCGCGCGTCCGGGCGTTGGACCTTGATGACCACCTTCTCGCCGGTTGCGAGCACCGCGCGATGAACCTCCGCGATGGTCCCGGCGGCGAGGGCTTGCGGCTCGATGTGGTCGAAGACGTCCTCCCACGGAACGCCCAGTTCCTCTTCCATGACCTTGACGACCTGCTCTTCAGAAAGCTCAGGCACGTGGTCCTGCAGCTGCGCCAACTCTTCGATGAATTCGGGCGGCAGAAGATCGGGACGCGTCGACAGTATCTGTCCCAGCTTCGCGAACGTCGGCCCCAGTTCCTCGAGCGCCGCGCGCATCCGTTTCGCCTGCCGCTGCCGGCCGACCGCACCGTCCTCATCCGGCCTGCCGAACAACTCCTTCAACCCGTGCTTGGCGAACACGGCCGCGATCTTGGTTCCGCGGGCTATCAGGTGGGGTTCGGAGGGTTCCGGCATGCCTCCGGCACGGAGCACGGTCGCCAGCGTGGCAGCCCGCGTGGGCTGGGGTTTCGCATCGCCGTCGGCGGCGGTGTTGACGATGATGACGTGGCAGCGGGCGTTGTGGCTGATCCGGTTCGGGACGTTGCCCAGCAGGAACTCCTTGCGCCCGCTCATCCCCGCGTTGCCGACCACCAGCACGTCGACCCCCGCGCTCTCCGAGGCTTCGACGATCGCCATGGCGGGGTCGTCGCTGATGACCACGTGCGTCTTCCCGCGAGCGCCGGCCAGCGTGGCCACGTGGCGCTGAAGTTCGTCGGCGGCCGCGGCGGCCTGTGTGGTTTCGGCGGCCCCGAACTCCGTCGTCGCGGGGTTCACCGGCAGGATCACTTGGACCACGTGGAGTTCGGCGCCGAACCGCTCGGCGAACGCGGCCGCCCACGCGACCGCCCGCTCCGCCGTCTGGGAACGGTCGGTCCCCACCATCACGCGTGTCACCGGACTGTCCATCACCGGCGCATCATCGCGCACAAGCGGCCTCCCTGACAGGGGTGCGCGCCCGTGAAATCCCGGTGGTGCCAGCACCCGGGCCGCCTGAACAGGTCGGCGAGGACCTCGTTGGTAGACTCCACGATCGTCCGCCGGAGTAGCTCAGTGGTAGAGCAACCGCCTCGTAAGTGGTAGGTCCCGGGTTCAAATCCCGGCTCCGGCTCTGGAGGGCAATGTTCGCGGCAGGTTGCCGTGGAGACCGTTCCATTGCGAGAATCCGCCCTGTGAAGACCATGAGGACATCCCTAGCCGCATTGTTCGCTGCATCCGCCCTGCTCGTGATCGGTGCCGGGACGGCGGTGGCGCAGATCGCGGAAACGCCCGGCGCCACCCCGGTGAAGAACATGAGCCCTCTTGGGAACCTGGGTTCCCGGATCTCCATCGCAGAGATCTTCATGATCGTGGCCGTGATCACCGTCGGGTTGCTCGCGCTGATGTACGTCAGGAAGGCGCCGCGGTTCGCCTCCGACGAGGACGGGCTGAAGGTGGTCAGGGCCGATCGGGTTGTGGCCGGACTCGCGCCGCGCCGGGCCGTGGATGTTTCGCAGGCCGTTGCCGTCGTGGTCGCCCCCCCGGCGCTCCCATCGGCCGTGGCGGTAGCCGCGCCGGTGGCCCCCGCGCCTGCTGCTGTGGCTGAGCCCGTCCCCGCGCCGGCTGCACCCGCGCCCGCCGCTGCACCTGCCGAATCCTCGGTCGAATCCCCGGCCGCTACCCCCGCGCCTACCGCGCCTGCCGCGGCGCGACCTGAGGTTGCGCTTGATCAGGCGACGTTCGACGCGAAGCTGGAGGAACTGCTTGCCGCCGGGACCGACCGCCGGGTGGCCGAAGGACAGGCCCGGCGCGCCGCCATGATCGCCGCCCGCAAGAAGGCCGAAGCCGAAGGCCAGGGCTAAGCCGGTGGCGCCCGCGGAGGCCACCGACGTCGATTGGTCCATGGGGTCCCAGGCCGCTCGTCTGGCCGACTGGGACACCGCCCGCCAGGTCGGACGCAGGGTTGCCGGCCCCGGCGTACCCGTACCCGCCGTCGAGCGAGCCCGCATGCGGGAGGATCTGGGAGAACTGGTCCCCCACGCCGAGGACCTCATCAAGGAGTTCACCGGCATGACCGTCGATGGGTTCCGTTCCAGGGCCTGGGCGATGTCCCGCAGCGAATGGACGAACGCGAACCTCGCCGGCCTCCAGCGCCTCATCGAACCGCTCGCCACTCGCATCCTCGAAGCGCGGCCCGGCCGCGCCGACTACCGCCGGAAGACCATGGGCGCGCAGATCGGACTCCTCCTGGGCTACGTAAGCAAGAAGGTGCTCGGCCAGTACGACGTGTTCCTGCCGCCGGATGACGAGGGGCTGCTCTACTTCGTTGGGCCGAACATCATCGAGGCGGAGCAAACCTTCAACCTGGTTCCACGCGACTTCCGGCTCTGGATCGCGATCCATGAGGTCACCCACCGGGTGCAGTTCGGTTCAGCGCCATGGCTCCGCGGACACCTGTCCGGCATGGTCGACGCGTACCTGGACTCGATCAGCCTGGACTCCCGCGAGCTGATGGAACAGCTCCGCCGCGCCGCGGAGCAGGTCCGCTCCGGCGCCGACTGGCGCGGTCAAGGCGCCGTGCAGCTCCTCCTGAACGACACCCAGCGCGAACTGTTCACGCAGATGCAGGGGTTGATGTCGCTGCTGGAGGGCCACGCGTCGTTCGTCATGAACGACGTGGCTCGTGCCAACGTGCCTGACGTCGACCGGATGCGCCGCGCGCTGCACGCCCGGCGGAGGACCGGTGGGATCGAGAAGACCTTCCAGCGCGTCATCGGTTTCGACCAGAAGATGGCGCAGTACGACGCCGGGGAGCGGTTCGTCCGGCAGGTCTGGGAACGCGCCGGCATGGAAGGGCTCAACCTGGTGTGGCGCAGCGCGGACGACCTGCCCTCGCTGGAGGACATCCGCCGGCCCGAGG
The DNA here is from genome assembly GCA_025351565.1 of Actinomycetes bacterium. Lineage (GTDB taxonomy): Bacteria > Actinomycetota > UBA4738 > UBA4738 > HRBIN12 > JANXVR01. The sequence continues at coordinate 8,231 of JANXVR010000281.1, read as the reverse complement.
GCTGGCTCGCGAGGGTCGCGGGGCTGTAAGTGGGCGCGCCGGGCGGCCTCCCGAAGCCGCCGGCCCTGGCACGCGTGCTGGAGCGCGTCACCGCCACGGTGCGTGCCCACCGGATGCTCCTGCCCGGCCAGACCGTCTTGGCCTGCGTCTCCGGCGGCCCCGATTCCGTGTGTCTCTTGGAGACCCTTGTGCGGCTGCGGCGGTTGTTCAAGATCCGGGTCGAGGTGTTCCATCTGGACCATCAACTCCGGGAGGGGTCAGCGGCCGACGCCGCCTACGTGCAGCGCCTGACCGCCCGGCACCACCTGCCGTTCCATCTCCGGGTCGTCGCGGAGCAACCCGGCCGCGGCGCCTCGGTGGAGGCCTGGGCCCGCACCCAGCGGATGGTCGCCTCGGGCCGCATCGCCCACGAGATCGGCGCCGAACGGATCGCGGAAGGTCACACGGTGGACGACCAGGCGGAAACTCTCCTGATCGCCCTGGTTCGCGGAGGCGGGCTCGAGGCGCTCTCCGGCATCGCGCCGGTGCTGGGCCGCCAGATCCAGCCGCTCCTGGACGTGACCAGGGCAGAGGTCGAGGCCGCGTGCCGCGCGCTCCGGCTGCGCCCTCGCACGGACCCGACCAACGCAGACACCCGGCTTCTGCGCAACGCCATCCGCCTGGAAGGTCTCCCGGCCCTTGAGACCGCCACCGGCCGTGACCTGCGAGCCAGCATCGCGCGAACCGCCGACCATCTCCGCCGGGACGAACGCGAACTCTCCGCTCAAGCCCATCAGGCCGCCGAGGCGCTCACCGAGGACATCGACGGTGGGTGCGCCCTTCCCGTCGACCCCCTGCTCGGCCTTCCCGAGGCCATCCGGACCCGCGTGGTTCGCCTGGCGCTCTACCGGCTGGGGGTCGTCCCCTCTCACGCGGATATCGAGGCCGTGCTCGACCTCGCGGGCGGCCGGTCCGGTCGTCGGCGCGACCTCACCGCCTCGACAACGGCCCGTCGCACGAAGATCGCCGTCGAGCTGTTCCCGTCGGCCGGGTAGCGCTTTCCGGACGTTCCCACCACCCTGCCCGGACCCCTACACTGTGGCCTCTCATGGATGCCTACGCCGCGGACATCGAAAAGGTCTTGGTCAGCGCCGAGGAGATCCAGGCCAAGCTCGCCCAGATGGGCGAGCAGATCACCAAGGACTACACGGGCAAGTCCCTGCTCCTGGTGGGGGTGCTCAAGGGCGCGTTCGTGGTCATGGCGGACCTGTCGCGTCAGATCGGACTTCCGCTCGAGTTCGACTTCATGGCGGTCTCCTCCTACGGCGCCGCCACGAAGACGTCGGGTGTGGTGCGCATCCTCAAGGACCTCGACCACGATCTGAAGGATCGAGACGTCCTGATCGTCGAAGACATCATCGACTCCGGCCTCACCCTGAAGTATCTGTTGAAGAGCCTCGCGGGGCGCAAACCCGCGAGCCTGGAGGTCGCCGCACTCCTACGCAAGAAAGGCATCCAACAGGTCGAACTCGACCTTCGGTACGTCGGGTTCGATATCCCGAACGAATTCGTGGTGGGGTATGGGCTCGACTTCGCGGAGCGGTATCGGAACCTGCCGTACGTCGGGACATTGAAGCCCCAGGCTTACGAGGGTCTGTGAGGCGGCTCGCCTTCGTCTTGGTGGTGGTGATCGGGCTCGGCGCATGCGCCAAGACCCCACCGCAGGGCGGCCCGAACTCCGGCATCCAGGGCACGGTCACGGTCGGCCCGCAGTGCCCGGTGGTCCAGGCGGAATCTCCCTGTCCCGACACGCCGTTCGACGGGAAGGTGCAGGTCTCGCAGGGAGGAGGCGCGATCGCGCAGGTCCAGGTGGACGCCCAGGGTTCCTACCGGTTCGCGTTGGTTCCCGGGACCTACGTGGTCGAGCCGCTGGTCGGCGGGAACGGCGGTCCGCCCACCGCAACGCCGCAGACGGTCGTCGTTCGTGACGGCGTGTTCACGCAGGCCGACCTCACCATCGATACCGGCATCCGCTGAACCTGGGGTTCCGTTGTCGGTAGCCGGTGCTACCATCGCGAACGGGCTGGTCGGCGTGATGTGTCGGCGGCCCTGACCCATCTTCACACCCAGGGAGCGCGCCGCTGAGTACGCCCGAACCCCCGTTGAAACGGATCGCGAAGATCCCCACCGTGTGGATCTTCGGAGGACTCATCCTGCTCGTCATCGGGCTCTCGTTCGTGAGCCGTCCCGCAGCTGGGAAGACGCTGACCATGACGCAGTTCCAGGACGCGTTGCAGAGCGGGCAGATCAAGACGGCGACCTTCTACGAGGGCGACCAGGTCATCCGGGGTGAGTCCTCGAGCGGTGCGTATACCACCGTTCCCTACCCTTTCGGCACCGAACTCCACCTCACGGTGCAGATAGCAGCTGCCGGTGTCATCGCCGACGCCAACCCGCAACGCCAAGGCGCCCTCCTCGGACTCCTCTACTACCTGCTGCCTGTCGCGCTCATCGGCGGGCTGATCCTCTTCATGCTGAATCGGAGCCAGGGCGGCCCCGGGCGCCGGGTTATGCAGTTCAGCCGAAGCAAGCACCGAGTGGTCAACAAGGACCAGCCCAAGACCACGTTCGCCGATGTCGCCGGGGTCGACGAGGCGATCGAGGAACTCGAGGAGATCAAGGACTTCCTCCGCGAGCCGGCCAAGTTCCAGGCCATGGGGGCCAAGATCCCTCGCGGTGTGCTCTTGTTCGGCCCGCCGGGTACGGGGAAGACGCTGCTGGCTCGCGCGGTCGCCGGTGAGGCGGGGGTCCCGTTCTTCACCATCAGCGGCTCGGACTTCGTCGAGATGTTCGTCGGCGTCGGGGCGGCGCGCGTGCGGGATCTGTTCGAACAGGCGAAGGAGTCGGCGCCGGCCATCGTGTTCATCGACGAGATCGACGCGGTCGGGCGCCATCGCGGCGCGGGCCTGGGCGGCGGCCACGACGAACGCGAACAGACGCTGAACCAGCTGTTGGTGGAGATGGACGGGTTCGACCAACGGTCCACGGTCATCCTCATGGCGGCGACCAACCGCCCGGACATCCTGGATCCGGCGCTGCTGCGGCCAGGGCGGTTCGATCGTCAGGTCGTCATCGACCGACCCGATCTGGAAGGCCGCAAGGCCATCCTCCAGGTGCACGCGCGCGGTATGCCGCTGGGCGGGTCCGTGGATCTGGCCGTGCTGGCCCGTCGAACACCCGGGTTCACTGGAGCCGACCTTGCCAACGTGATCAACGAGTCGGCGCTGCTCGCCGCGCGCAGGTCCAGGCGCGACATCTCCATGCAGGAAGTGGAGGAGGCCGTCGACCGCGTCATGGCCGGCCCCGAGCGCAAGACGAAGATCATGGACGAGCAGGAGCGGCGCCTCATCGCCTACCACGAAGGCGGTCACGCGCTGGTTGCCCACGTGCTGCCCAACACCGACGAAGTCCACAAGATCACCGTGATCCCACGAGGCCGGGCGCTCGGGTACACCCTCACGCTCCCTCAGCAGGACAAGTTCCTCATGACCCGTGAACAGCTCCGCGACGAGCTCGCGATGCTCATGGGTGGCCGCGTGGCGGAGGAGATCATCGCCGGCGACATCACCACCGGCGCCGGCAACGACATCGAGCGCGCGACCAAGGTCGCCCGTCAGATGGTCACCGAGTACGGCATGTCGGACACCATCGGACCGCGCACGCTCGGGCAGAAGCAGGGCGAGGTCTTCCTCGGACGTGATTGGGGTTCCACCCCCGACTACTCCGAGGCGGTCGCGTTCGAGATCGACACCGAGGTTCGCCAGCTCATCGACGAGGCCCACGACGTCGCCCTGGAGATCCTCAACGAACACCGGACCCAGTTGGATCGGCTGGCCGACCTCCTTGTCCAGAAGGAGACCCTGGGCCGGGAGGAAGTCGTCGAGTTCTTCTCGGACATCGCCAAGCGAGCCCCGCGCACGCCTGAGATCCGGGGGGCCGGCTTGGCCGTCTCACGGCAGGCGCAGCGCCAGGACCCGCCTCCATCGGGGTATCGCACCTAGCCGGTAGCATCCTGACCATGGCCTTTGACGAGAAGAAGATCGAAGACGGGGTGCGGCTCATCCTGGAAGGGATCGGTGAGGACCCCTCCAGGGGCGGGCTGAAGGACACGCCGACGCGTGTGGCCCGGATGTATCGCGAGATCTGCGGCGGGATCGACGTTGACCCCGAGGCACTGGTCACCGTGGTGGAGGGCGCGGACTTCGACGAGATGATCATGGTCCGCGACATCCCGCTCAGCTCCCTGTGTGAACATCACATGGTGCCGTTCAACGGCCGGGCACACGTCGCCTACATCCCGAACAAGTCGCACCAGATCACCGGGCTGTCTAAGATCGCCCGGGTCGTGGACACGTTGTCCAAGCGGCTCCAGGTTCAGGAGCGGCTGACCACGCAGATCGCCGACGCGATCGACGCGGCCCTCAGCCCGCGGGGCGTCTTCGTAGTCATAGAGGCCGAGCACCTCTGCATGACCATGCGAGGCGTCAAGAAGCCCGGATCGACCACCGTGACCTCGTCCGTCCGAGGGTTGTTCCGAACGGACGCCCGGACGCGGCAAGAGGCCATGGACCACATCGGCATGCACTGAGGTCTTCGGGCCGGGCTACCATGCACCCCATGGCGGTGGCTCGCATCTGGCGGTGTGGTTCGCATGATCTGGTGTTGGATGTGCGCACGCTCGTCATGGGGATCGTGAACGTCACCCCCGATTCCTTCAGCGACGGCGGGATGTTCGGCGACGATCCCGATGCTGCGATCCGCCACGGTGCCGGGCTGGCGGCCTTGGGCGCGGACATCCTCGACGTGGGCGGCGAGTCCAGCCGTCCCGGCGCCGATCCGGTCTCCGAAGCCATCGAACTCGAACGCGTCGTCCCCGTGGTCCACGGGCTGGTCAAGGCGGTCGACGTTCCGATCTCCGTGGACACGCGCAAGCCCGCGGTGGCGCGGGCCGCGCTGGATGCGGGGGCCTCCATCGTGAACGACATCTCCGCCGCCGCGGCCCCCGGGATGCTCGACGTCGTTCGCGAGACGGGCGCGGGGCTGGTCCTGATGCACATGCAGGGCCAGCCCAAGACCATGCAGACCTCGCCCGCCTACATCGACGTCGTCGCGGAGGTTCGCGGCTTCCTGGCCGAACGCATCGGCGCAGCCGTCGGAGCCGGCGTGCCGCGCACACATATCTGCGTCGACCCGGGCATCGGGTTCGGCAAGTCGATGGAGCACAACCTGGCGCTACTCCGCGGGATCGCCGGCCTCCGCGAACTTTGCGTTCCCGTGATGGTCGGCGTGTCGCGCAAGCGGTTCATCGGCGAACTCTCGGGGGCAGAGCTTCCCGAGGACCGGGTCGAGGGGACGGCCGGCGCGGTGGCCTGGTGTGCCACGCAGGGCGTCGACCTGGTTCGAGTGCACGACGTACTCGAGATGACGCGCGTTCTCCGAGTCGTGGACGCGCTCTCGCGGGTGGCGCCCCAGGAGCGCGAAGACTGATGCTGGTCGAGAAACGGCGGATAGCCACCGCCGGCGGCGAGCTGGCCGTCCTGGACGTCGGTGAGGGGCCGGCGGTGGTGCTCCTGCACGGGTTCCCGCTGTCGTCGTTCCAGTGGCGGGAGTTCATCCCGTTCCTGGCAACGAAGTTCCGCGTGATCGCGCCCGATCTGCTCGGGGCAGGCGATTCGGACAAGCCCGAGGACCGGGCCCGGCTGCGCCTTCGCGGGCAAGCCGGCGCCATCCGGGAACTGCTGGACGCCTTGGACGTGGATCGGTACGCGGTGGTGGGTTCGGGACCCGGCGGCGGCGTCGCTCAGCGGTTGGCGGTGGACGATCCCCGTGTCGAGGCCTTGGTATTGCTGAACTGCGTTGCGTTCGACCTGTGGCCTTCGGAGGTTGCCCGCGACGCGGGGTCGGTGCCGCCGGATCAGTGGTCGGAAGGGCTGGCGACTGCGATCGCGCGTACGGCGTTCGACCTGGGGATGCGTCACCGCTCCCGTCTGGGAGAGGACACGCTATCGGAGTACCTCCGGCCCTATTCGGGACCGGATGGCGCGGCGGCGTTCTTCCGCCTGTTGCAGGCCATCGACGGCACCGGATTGGAGGACATGGGCCAGGCCCTGCCGAAGCTCACGTGCCCTACGCTCATCATGTGGGGTGAGGAAGAGACCTTCTATCCGGCCGAGGCGCCCGAGCGGCTCAACCAGGCCATCATGTCGTCCACGCTGGGCCTGCTGCCCGGATGCGGGCACTACGTGAGCGAAGACGCAGCCGACACCTTGATCCCGATGATCTCCGAGTACCTCCGTGCGAAGTACCTTGGCCAGACCCACGGGCATGACGACCCGACAGGCGCGGTGTTGGTCCAGCTGGAGCGGCGCCCCGACTGGGTGGACGCGACCGAGTTCGAGCTCGAGGAAGAAGAGACGCTGGGAGAGGACGGATGATCGCCAGGCTATTCCTGTCCGGGATCCGCGCGGAAGGCCACCACGGTGCCCGCCCCGGCGAGAAGGATGCGCCCCAGCCGTTCGTCGTCGATCTGGATCTCGAGGTCCAGGTCGGGGGTGACGTCATCGACGCGACGGCCGACTACCGCGGGGTGAGTGAGGTTGTCCGCGGGATAGTCTCGGACCGTTCGTTCGATCTGATCGAGGTGATGGCGGCGGAGATCGCCGCGGCGGTGCGGGCGATGCCCAATGTGGTGAAGGCGACCGCCGTGGTCCACAAGCCGAACGCCGCCACCCGGCTGGACATCGACGGCGTGGCGGCGGCCGCCACCGCCGAGTGACGCCGTGGTGAGCGCGCAGGTGTTCCTGGGGCTCGGCTCGAACCTCGGCGATCGTCTCGCGAACCTTCAGTCCGCCGCAGATCTTCTGGACGCGGAACCGGATCTGGTGCTGGTCGCCTGCTCGCGCGTCTGGGAGACCGACCCTGTCGGCGGCCCCGAGCAACCCGACTACCTCAACGCGGTGATCCAGGTCGAGACGGGCCTGGCACCTCTCGGGCTCATGGAGGCGTGTCGGCGCACCGAGGCAGCGCTCCACCGCGAACGGGCCACCCGATGGGGCCCGCGCACGATCGATGTCGACATCCTGTTGTTCGACGACCGAGCCATCGACGAACCGGATCTGACCATCCCGCATCCCCGGCTGCAGGAGCGGGCGTTCGTGGTCCTGCCGCTATTGGAATTGGCGCCCACCCTCGTCCTGCCGGGGGACAGAAGCCTGCTCGCGTCCGTGGTGTCGGGCGGCGCGCGCCCGTTCGCCCCGCCGCTTCGGATCGCAGACCTCCCGTGACACGTCAGGCGGTGTGCCTGCGTTGCGATTGGGAGGGCGAAACCCGCGCGGCAAGCTGCCCGAACTGCGGTGTCCGGCTCTACCGACCGTCAGGAGTGACGAACCGATCTCGCCCGCGGCGCACCCAGCTGCGCGAACGCTCCGCTCGGAGGGGGGTGCATCCGTCGAAGGACACTGCGCCGGTGGGAGCGCGGGCGCCGCTGGCTTCACAGCGCGTCCCGGCCGGGGAACCCTCGGTTGAGGGCGAACGGGACAGACGGCGCGGCGCCGGCTCGGCGCTCATCGCGTTCGCCGCCCTGGCGTCGATCGCCGCGGTGTGGTTCGTCCAAGGGCATACGCCCGCGAAGACGCCTGTGGGCCCCCGCACCGGCGAGGTCGGTTCGATCGTCTATGAAGCCCGTTCGCCGAGCGGGCAGACGCGTCTCTACCGCTGGGATCTCTTCCCGAACACTGTTCGACCTGGCCCCGTGGTTCACGGTCTGCTGGACCTCGTCGACGCCTCGGGCGCTCATCCCGGGTGGGTGGGCGCGACCTGGACCGCGCCCGACGGCGGCGTGGACATCGGCGTGTTCAAGTTCTTGGGGCCCGCCGACCAGGCGCTTCCGCTCGGTCATGGCGCCGTGGCGGCGTGGGCGCCGCACGGCGTCGACGCGGCGGTGGGAACGATGGCGCCGCTCCCCGGGGGGTGTGGGCGACTCTCGGTCCTTGCCATCCATCTCTCGCCGCCGCGGCATGAACAGACCGCCGGAGAGCGAGTGTGCGCGACCTTAGAAGGGATCGCGCTCAGCCAGCGGGTGACGTACCTCTCGCTCCACGGCCCCCGAGGGTCGCGGATCGCGTTCCTCAGCGTTGGACGGTTGCGGCCCATCGTGGGCCGCTACCGCCTGGACAGTCTGTCGCCCGCCAACG
>JANXVR010000232.1 GCA_025351565.1 Actinomycetes bacterium | reverse complement strand
GCTCGGGGCCACGGCCGCGCTCTCCGGTGGTTTCGCCCGCTACTGGGAGCAGCGTCGCCTCGCGCAAGCCGGTCGCGCCTCGCTCAAGATCCCTGCGCCTTCGAGCCCCGCGGGACCGCTGCCCGCAGGCACCGAGCTCGCCGTTCCGGGCATCAGCCCTTTCACCACGCCGAGCAAAGACTTCTACCGGGTCGACACGACGCTGCTGGTACCGCAGATCCAGCTCAAGGACTGGAAGCTGCAGGTCCACGGCATGGTCGATCACCCGATCACGCTCAACTTCGCCGATCTCATCGCGCGGCCGCTTATCGAGCGCGACATCACGCTCAACTGCGTGTCGAACGAGATCGGCGGCCGCTACATCGGGAACGCGCGATGGATCGGGGCCGCCCTCAAGCCCATCCTGGATGAAGCGGGCGTGCAGGCGGGCGCCACGCAGATCGTGACTCGGTCGGCCGACGGGATGACGATCGGAACACCCACCCAGATCGCCATGGATGGCCGGGATTCGATGCTTGCCGTCGCGATGAACGGAACGCCACTCCCGTTCGAGCACGGCTTCCCGGTCCGGATGTTGGTCCCCGGTCTCTACGGCTACGAATCCGCGACCAAATGGATCGTGGACATGGAGCTGACGACGCTTGAGTCCGTCCACGCGTACTGGGTAAAGCGGGGATGGGCACAGCAGGTGCCGGTGAAGACCTCATCCAGGATCGACACGCCGTCTTCTTCAACGAACCTGGTTGCGGGGCCGGTGACCGTCGCCGGCGTCGCATGGGCGCAGGATCGGGGTGTCGGCAAGGTCGAGGTGCAGGTGGACGGCGGCGGCTGGGCCCCCGCCACCCTGGGCGCGGAGGACACCATCGACACCTGGCGACAATGGCAGTGGCAGTGGGACGCGACCTCGGGAACCCACACCCTGTCGGTACGGGCCACCGACGAGACCGGGATGGTGCAGATCGGCAAGACGGCTCCGCCGTTCCCAGCGGGTGCCACCGGCTGGCACACGATCCAGGTTCAGGTGGGATAGCGCGCCGCCTGCCACCACGGTGTGTCGTACGGGTTCTTATTGCCCCATGCCCGGAACGGTCCAGCACGCGTTGTCGAGCGCCGTCCGATTGGCTGGGGTGTCGGACCCAAGGAGCACGACCGCGGAGACGCGAACTCGATGGATGGTGGCCGGTCCCGACAGCAGATGAACCTGGTGCCAGAAGTCAGTCATGTGATGCATGATCCCGTCGACCTCCCACTGCGTGCAGTGATGTACGGCGTACTGCGCCGGCGTGATGGCCAACGCGGGCGATCCGGTGCTCGCCCCTACCATCGCAGCCATGCTGATGGTGGCGATCAGCTGCTTCGTCCTGTTCATCCGATGGTCCTCCGTCCTCGACGCCGGATAGGTTCACGCACCTGGCCCTGTCTCCATGCAGGCTTCGGCTGGTCGGGAGCACTTATTGAGGCTTGGCCCCAGACTCGGCACCGATCAGGTCGGGAACCTTGCTACGCAGGCGACCAACGTGGGGTTCTTCTCGCTGCTCCCGCCGCTGACGACCGCCGCGACGGCACTCGGTTTGAGCGCATCCAACAAGTGTGAGCCCCACGGGCATGAGCGGCACCGGGGTGCTAGGGTCCCGGCGTGAGACTGTCGGACCCGTTCGACAGTCTCTCTTTCGTGTACGACCCGCGACGAAAGGACAAGCCCGTGCGAACCAACGACACCACATCCGCACTCGCCGGGTCCGCAGACGCTGCTTCAGCCACCAGCCGCCCACTGGACCGGCGCCGATTCCTCCAGCGCGCGGCGCTCGCCGGCGCCGGTCTGGTGGCCGGTTCCGTCCTGCTGGAGCCGCTCGCAGCAGTGGCATCGAACAGCGGACATTGCAGGTTCGGCGCGGGGTGCCAGGCCCGCGGCAAGGAGGCGGGACAGCAAGACGCCGTCCTGGCACTCGAGTCGGAGATCGGCCGGACGCTGGGTGTCGTGCGGCGGTATTCGGACTGGGAGAACCCGATGCCGGACGCCGTGCAAGCCTGGGCCGCGTCGACCGGACGCTTCCCCTACATCTCGTGGCACGCACGCAAGACCGACGGCACGATCATCCCCTGGGCCTCGATCGCGAACGGCTCCCACGACACGTACCTACGCCAGCAAGGGCAATCGTTGGCGGCCTGGGGAGCGCCGTGCTACTTCAACTTCCACCACGAACCCGAGAACGACACGGCGAACGGCACCGCTGCCGACTTCAAGACGGCCTTCAAGCACGTGCGGCATGTCTTCGATTCGGTCGGAGCGACGAATCTCATCTGGGTATGCACGCTGATGGGCACCACGTTCCGGGGGACGCATGGAGGGGCAGATACGTGGTTGCCGCCGGTCGAGTACTTCACGTTGCTGGGCGCCGACGGGTACAACCGATGGCCGCTCATCAAGCAGCCGGCCTGGCGTTCGTTCGCCGAACTCTTCGACGCTGCTCGGATGAAGGCGGCGGCCCTCGGGAAGGGGCTCCTGGTGGGCGAATACGGATGTGTCGAGCAGACCGCGGGCGGCTACCCCGGAGACCCTCTCGCCAAAGCCAACTGGTTCAGCGACGCAGCCACGACACTCCGCGCGTGGCCGGAGGTCGTGGGTGTGAGCTACTCGCACGGCAGCGCCACCTTCGGCGGCAAGATCATGCCGTACTGGGTGGACAGCTCGGCCGCCTCCTTGGCGGCGTTCAAGGCGATGGGGCGGCTCTCCTACTTCGCCTGATCCAGCTGGCAGGCTCGAGCGATGCAGCCACTACGCGCCGGGCATCAGCCCGAGTTGCGTCATGGTTCCCGCGATGTCGTAGACGCCGTAGTGCTCGGTGTTCATCCCGTCCTCACCGAAGGTGAACACGTCGATCGCGCCCATCTTGAAGGTCTTGTTCGTAGCGGGCATCCCGGGCATGAAGCCTTTGGTGTCGGTCCCGTTAATCCTGCTACGCATCGCCACCTTGTTGCCCGAGGCGATCACGTCCTCGATATCGATGTGCATGTCGGGCGTCTGCTCACGCATCATCGTGAACATCGCGATGGCCCCCGCCTTGTCGGCCGTGCCGCCGGGCATCGGGCTCTTCTCCACGTAGGACTCGGACAGCATCTTGTCGGCGTAAGCGATCTCTCCCTGGTTCAAGACGCGCTCCACCAGTTCACGAGCGGCGGCGGCGTTCTCCTGCGGCGTGGTCACAGGTCACATCCCTTCCGGGGCCGGCATGGCTCCAACCTGCATCAGCATCTTGGGGATATCCATCTGTGCCCAGGTCTCGACGATCGTGCCATCGTCGGCGTGGCGCGAGATCTGGATCCAGTCGGTATCGATGGCCTTCCCGTTCGCGGGCACGCCCGCCCACGCGATACCGCCATCGTTCGTGCCCGTCATGCGCACATGGGAGACGGTTCGGTCGCCGTCGCCGAAGATCTCGAGGATCTCGGACCGCTTGTCGGAGAAGAAGCTGAAGCCGCCCTCGTTCGCGGCGATCGCGCCCTCGACGCCGGCGGGCACCATCTCGGCACCCGGCGTGTGCGCGACGAAGTCCGGCGCCAGGCACGCGCGGACGGTGTCGTAGTCACGCTCGTTGTACGCCCTCTCGAGCCGTTCGACCAGCTCGACATTGCTTGCCGCGTCACCCATGGTGCCTCCCCAGGTCGTGGTCACGCGAGGCTACCCCCCGAGGCGCAGAGAGCGCAAGGTCTGGTCGATGAACGTTCGGTGGGCGGGACGCGCGAGGAGATGTGCAGCTTGTCCCGGACCGAACGCTCACGTCCGGGGTCCCGGGAGGCGGACGCGCGATCGACCTCGGGTGCGGCGGCGGCGCGGATGCGATCTCCCCGGCAGGCCGCAGTTTCGAGGTGACGGGAGCGGACTTCCCGATCCCACTGATGCCGGTAGGTTGACGCCGGCAGCCGCGCACGGTACACCGCATCCCTGTAGCAGCGCCACTGCCTAGGAGGAATGATGACCCGCAGCACGCCCGGTACGCGGTCCCTGATCTGCGGCCTGCTGGCCGCACTCGTCCTCGCCTCATGCACCAGTTCCTCCTCCGCCCCCGCCCCGTCGGGGCCTCCCGCCGGCGGGATCGCCAGGGGCGGGGTCTACCGGGTCGGCGTGACCACGTTCGGCAACACCGACGGGCTGGACCCGACGGGTGAATACGGCATCCCAGGTTGGGGGCTCCTGGACGCCCTCCAGCGAACCCTGGTGACGTTCAAGTTCACGCCGGGCGATGCCGGGACGCAATTGGTTCCCGACCTGGCCACAGAGGTGCCGCAAGCGTCTTCGGACGGGCTCTCCTACACGTTCCATCTGAAGCCGGGGATCAAGTTCGGTCCGCCCCTCAACCGCGACATCACGTCGGCCGACGTGGCCTACGCGTTCCAGCGGCTGAACACCAAACCTCTGGTGGCCGAGTACGGCTTCTACTTCTACGGGATCGTGAAGGGGATGACGGGTTCGGCCCCCAGCCCCACGCCGATCTCCGGGATCGAGACACCGGACAAGAGCACGATCATCTTCCACCTCACGCAGCCCACGGGTGATTTCCTCTACCGGTTGACGCTGCCGGCCACCGCGCCCATGCCCGCCGAGGTCGCCGGCTGCTTCAAGACCGCCGGCGGCTACGGCCGGGACCTGATCGCCTCCGGGCCTTACATGATCGCCGGCTCGGAGCAGGTCGACGCGTCCTCGTGTGCGGCGATCCAACCGATGAGCGGGTTCGACCCCTCTCGCTCGATGACGTTGGTTCGCAACCCGGCGTACGACCCGACTACCGACACCGACTCGGGCCGCAAGGCATACGTGAACGCGGTCCAGATCACGATCGACAGCTCGATCGCCGACATCTTCCAGAAGGTGCAAGCCGGGTCGCTGGACGCGTCCTGGTACGACCTCCCGCCCGCGACGGTGTTGCAGCAGTACTTGAGCGATCCCACCCTCAAGAACGACGTGCACGCCTTCGGCAACGGCAACGTGCAGTTCATCACGATGAACATGACGCACCCCCCCTTCGACGACATCCACGTCAGGAAGGCCGTCAGCTACATCATCGACAAGGCCGCGCTGCAGAAGTCCTGGAGCGGACCCATCAGCGGCGACATCGCTTCCTCGATCCTTCCGCCCTACGTACTGCAGGGGCACGCCACGCCGGGGTATGACCCGTACGCCACCCCGGGCAACGCCGGTAGCCTGTCGAAGGCGATGGCCGAGATGAAGCTGTCGGCATACGACACGAACAAGGACGGGATCTGCGACGCGTCGGCCTGCAAGAACCTGATCATGGTCAACCAGAACATCGCCCCCTGGACCACGATGGAACCGTACGTTGTCCGAGACCTGGCGAAGATCGGCATCCAGGTGGTCCCGCGGGAGCTTGAGACCTCCGCCGCCTACAACACGGTCCAGCGTGTGGCCAACGACATCCCCATCAGCATGAACGCGAACTGGGCCTACGACTACGCCGACGCGTACACCTATCTCGCACCGATGTTCGACAGCTCATCGATCTCGGCCTCCGGCAATCCGAACACGACGCTGACGGGCCTGACGGCATCGGCGGCGAAGTCGCTGGGCATTAGCTACCCGGCGGGCGGAGTGCCCAGCGTCGACGCCAAGATCGCCGCCTGCGAGGCGGTCGCGGGCGATGCGCGAGCTATCTGTTGGGCCAACCTCGAGAAGTACCTGATGCAGGACGTCGTCCCGATGGTTCCGTATCTGTGGTCCAACGTCATCGTGATCACCGGGAGCACCGTGACCCATTTCGAAGCCGATCCCATCAGCCAGGGAACGACGTTCACGCAGGTGGCGGTAAACAACGGCCTGCCGGTGCCGGCTTGAGGGTTTCGCAAGACCTTCAAGCGTCGTCACCCCATGCAGCCCCGTTAGGCCGGTCGAACCGGCAGCTGGTGTGGGCCCGGCTCCGCCGGGACCGTGCCGCCCTCCTCGGCATGGTGCTGGTGGCTCTCATCCTCGGGATGGCCGTCTTCGCGCCGCTCCTGGCGCGGCTGGCCGGCCACACACCGAACCAACTGTTCGACGGGATGCGAACCCCACTCGGACTTCCGAAGGGACCGACAACGCGGTTCTGGTTCGGCGCGGATCAGGTCGGGCGGGACCTGTTCGTTCGGGTGATGTACGGCGCGCGCACGTCGCTCGTCGTGTCCGTGGTGGGGACCAGCGTGGCCACGCTGGTCGGAGTCGTCGTGGGTCTCATCAGCGGCTATTCGCGCGGATGGATCGACACGTTGCTGTCGCGGACGATGGACGTCTGGTTGTCACTGCCGCTGCTGTTGTTCGCCGTGGGGATCTCCACGGTCTGTTCGGTATCGGTCAACGGCTGCCTCGGGGGGCTGCTCAAGCCCGGACTCCCGCTGGTCACTGGGATCATCGGGCTGCTCACCTGGCCCTACATCGCACGGATCGTCCGGGGACAGGTCATCTCGCTACGGGAGCGGGAGTTCGTCGAGGCGGCGCGTTCCATCGGAG
>JANXVR010000171.1 GCA_025351565.1 Actinomycetes bacterium | reverse complement strand
GAGGTTCGCGTCGAGTTCGGCGCCCCACATGCCGTCCAGGTTCACGATCGAGGCCACGTTCACCGCGTCCATACGCGCGAGCAGGGCTCCCACATCCCGTGCGGCCCAGCGCTTCGTGAGCCAGCGCCCCAGATGGTTGTGCGCATCGACCGCGGGGAACCGGCAGCGATCGACCGTGGACTCGATGACCCGGAGCGCCGGCTCAGGCCGGAAGGATCGAAGCGGCAGGTCGGCGAGCCGCGCGAACGGATCAGACCGTGGAGACGGCAACGCCGGCCTCCCGGAGCGCTGCGACCGCGTCCGCGTCGGCCTCGGTGTCGGTGATAAGTTCGTGCACCCGATCCACCGGGCAGATCCGCGCGAACGCGACCGCGCCGATCTTCGTGGAGTCGGCCACGACGACCACGCGCCGCGCGCGTTCTATGAGCGCGAGGTTCGTGTGCGCCTCGACCTCGTGGTGCGTGGTCAGGCCCGCCCTGGCGTCGATCCCGTCGGTTCCAAGGAAGACGATGTCCAGGTTGAGCGCCGCGAGCGAGGCCTCCGCGAGCGGACCGACCAGCTCGTAGGACTCGGCCCGCGCGTAGCCGCCGGTCACCACGAGCTTGAGGTTCGGCCGAACGGCGAGTTCGCTCGCGATGTTGAGCGCGTTCGTGACCACGGTGAGTCGCTGATGCTCGACCAGAGCCCTGGCCACTTCGGTGGACGTGGTGCCGCCCGTGAGCCCGACCGCCATACCGTCCGCCACGAGTTCGGCCGCGGCCCTGGCGATCCGGCGCTTCTCCTCGATCCGGCGGCCGGATTTGTAGCGCAGCGGAAGCTCGTACAGCACGCCCAGGGGGACCGCACCGCCGTGGGTTCGGGCCAGCAGGCGCTGCTCCTCAAGGAGCTCCAGGTCGCGGCGGATCGTGGCGGCGCTCACATGCAGGTCCTCGCAGAGCTCGGCGACGCCGACGGTGCCGTCGGCCGCCAGGCGCTCGAGGATCGTGCTCAATCGGTCGGCCTGTCGCATGAAGGCGAGTATAGGATGGGCGGCTGGCCGGATGAGCGTTCTTGCTCTATCCTGCCCCCGTATGAGCGAAACCGCGCATGAGATCGCCTCACAGCCGGCCCGCTGGCGCCAGGCCGTGACAAGAGCGGGGGCGGAGAGCATGACGCTTCCCCAGCCGGGCGAACGCGTGGCGATCGTGGGCTGCGGAACGTCATGGTTCATCGGCCAGGCCTACGCGGCACTTCGGGAGGCGTCGGGCCACGGACCGACCGATGCGTTCGCCGCCAGCGAGGCCCCCACCGGCCGGTCGTACGACCGCTGGGTCGCGCTCAGCCGGAGCGGCACCACCACCGAGGTCGCGCGCCTGCTGGAGGCGCTGCCGCGGGACGCAGTCAGCGTGGCCATCACCGCCGTTCCCGGGACGCCGATCTCCGACGCCGCCGGGCTGAGCGTGCTCCTTGAGTTCGCCGACGAGACCAGCGTTGTACAGACGCGCTTCGCGACCACGGCGCTCGCTCTCTTGCGCGCACACCTGGGAGAAGACCTGACCGGCCCCATCGCCGACGCCGAGGTCGCCCTGGCCGAGCCGCTCCCGGCCGACGTCACCGCGTTCGACCATTTCGTGTTCCTGGGACACGGCTGGAGCGTTGGCCTTGCGAACGAGGCGGCGCTGAAGATGCGCGAGGCCGCCCAGGCGCACACCGAGTCCTATCCGGCTATGGAATACCGCCACGGTCCGGTGAGCCTCGCCGGGCCGAGCACGCTGGTGTGGATCTTCGAGACCGGGGATCCGGCCGTTGCCGCCGACGTCCGCACCACCGGGGCCACCGTGATCGAAGCGACCATGGACCCGATGGCGGTGCTCGTGCAAGCCCAGCGGGCCGCCGTCGCCGTGGCCGAGGCCCGCGGCCTTGACCCCGATCATCCGAAGCACCTGACCCGTTCCGTCGTGTTGTCCTAGAGGGAGGAACCCACCATGCAGCGTCGCCGAGTTGCCGTGCTCGTGACAGTTCTCGTGTTCGCGCTGGTGGCGGCCGCGTGTACGAGTTCCAAGTCCTCGTCCGGATCGAACCAGCCGGGCCCCGTCAACATCACCCTGTGGCACGGCTACGGCAACATCCAGACCCCGAACGGCCAGGTGAACTTCGAGGCGAAGTCCCTCTTGGGCCTGGTCGATGAGTTCAACAAGACGCACCCGGACATCAAGGTCACCGCCAACTACGTGGGCAGCAACGACAACGCGTATCAGAAGCTCACGGTTGCGCTGTCGGGCGGCACGCAGCCCGACATCACCTACCAGTACGGCACGTCGATCCCGTCGCTCGCGACCGCGCCCAGCATCATGGACCTCACCCAGACCGTCCAGGGCTCCGGCTGGAACTGGAACGACTTCTTCCCCGGCGAGCAGGCAGCCGCGACGGTGAACGGCCACGTCTACGGCATCCCCGCGCTCGTGGACAACCTCGCGATCGTCTACAACAAGGCACTGTTCGACGCGGCGGGCATCTCCTACCCCACCGCCGACTGGACCTGGGCGGACTTCGTGACAGCCGCGAAGGCGCTCACCGATCCGTCGAAGCAGCAGTTCGGTGTGGGCTTCCCGGCGGATGCCACCGAGGACACGGTCTGGCACTTCGACGCCATGCTGTGGGCTGGGGGTGGTGACATCTTGACGCCGGACAACACGAAGGCCGCGTTCAACTCCGCCGCCGGCGTGCAGGCGCTCACGACCCTGCAACAGATGGCCGTCACCGACAAGTCGATGTACCTGGACCTGCAGAACACGAAGCTCGACGACCTCTTCAACAGCGGCCACCTGGGGATGATGATCACCGGTCCGTGGGCACTTAGCAGCTACCCGGACGTGCACTACGGCGTGCAGATCATGCCGACCTACCCGGGCGGCACGCACGCCTCGATCAGCGGGCCGGACATGTGGGTGCTCTTCAACAACGGCGACGCTCGGTCGGCCGCGGCCCTGACGTTCATGCAATGGTTCACGGCGACGCAGCAGGTCGCGTCCGACTCGATGATCGCGGGGCACCTTCCCACGCGGGCATCGGTGCTCCAGCAGCCGGACTTCCTGAAGCAGTTCGGCGCGAAGTTCCCCGGCTCCGACCTGTTCGCTCAGAACCTCGCGAACGTGCCGAAGGCGCGCCCGACGATCACCAGCTACGACCAGATCAGTCAGATCATGGGACAGGCGATCGTCAGCGTGCTGCTCGGGCAGGATCAGCCGCAGAGCGCGCTGGACAAGGCGGCGCAGCAGGTCGACAGCGTCCTGGCCGGACAGTAGCGGCGGAACAGGCTCGCGGCGATGCAGATCAGCGCCGGTCGTGCGGCGGCCGCGGCCGCTGACGGGACGAAGCAGCCTCGCCGCGGCGATAAGGGCAGGCGCCCGGGGGACAACCTCGCAGGCTGGCTGTTCGTCCTGCCGTCCGTGGTCCTCATCGTGGTCTTCGGGCTCGTGCCGATCGTCTGGGGATTCGTGCTCTCGCTCCAGAAGGCGAGCCTGATCTCGCCTGACCGGCCCTTCGTCGGGATCGACAACTACACGAGGATCGCGCACGACCCCCTCGCGATCCAAGCCGCGCAGCACGCCGTGACCTATACGTTCCTGTTCGTGCCGATCTCGATGGGGCTCGCCATGTTCGTCGCCATCGCGCTGAACCGGAAGGTCGCGCTCATCCGGACCTACCGGCTGGCTGTGTTCATCCCGGTGGCGGTCTCGACGATCGCCACCGGGGTCATGTTCCTGTGGCTCTTCGACAAGACGTTCGGCCTGGCGAACTTCTTGCTGGAGAAGGTCGGGGTGGGACCGTTCGGGTGGTTCGACTCGGTGAAGGGGGCCCTGCCGTCGGTCGTGATCATGACGGTCTGGGGCTGGCTGGGATTCGATGCCATCGTGTATCTAGCGGCGCTGCAGGGGATCCCGGCACAGCTCGTCGAGGCGGCGGCCGTCGACGGGGCCGGACGCTGGTCGACCTTCCGCAACGTCACGCTTCCGCTTCTCGGCCCGGCCTCGCTCCTGCTCACGGTTTGGTCGACGATCAGCGCCATCCAGCTCTTCGACGAGGTGTTCTTCGTGACGAAGGGTGGACCGGTCAACGCCACGAGCGTTCCGGTGTTCTACATCTTCAGACTCGCGTTCACCGGGTTGTACGGGGCCGGGATGGCGGGGTACGCAGCGGCGCTCGCCTATCTGCTGTTCGTCGTCATCATGCTCGTGACGCTGTTCCAGTTCTGGGCCGGCGGGAAGATGGTGCATTACTCGGCATGAGCGCGACCACCCTGAACCCGGCTGCCTACGTGGACCCGCGCACCCTCCCCGGCGAGGTCGGGATGGTGGAGTCGCCGCGCAAGCGATGGCTCCCCTTCAACATCTGGCACCTGTTCCTGTTCCCGGCGGCGCTCGTCATGATCGTTCCGCTGTTATGGGTGC
>JANXVR010000073.1 GCA_025351565.1 Actinomycetes bacterium | reverse complement strand
AACAACTCGCTCTCCGCGCTGCAGTCGGCATCGAGCCAGATCGGGACGGCGCTCAGCGGCCTGAACGGCGGGGATCTGGACGCGGCGGCCGCGGCCGACACCACCTGCCAGACCATCGGCCAGTAGGCGCGGGAACCATCCATACTCGCGGCCGATGACTGCCTGGGCGTTCGAGGACGTGACGAATCCGTGGCTGGTCCGGCTGCACGTGGACACCGCCCTCACGGACCGCACCATCGTGACCTGTCCACCCGCCGAGGCGCCACCGCCGCTGGACCGGTTGCTGCAGGTCAAGGGTGTGCGGGCGCTCGATCTGCAGCGATACCGCGTCCGGCTGAACCTGGAGTACGGGATCAGCCGGGCCGCCGCCGCGCGAACGGGCAGCGCGTTCCTGCGTGGGCACTGGGGCGACCCGTCGGAGCTGCCGCCGAAGGAGCGTCCGCGCGCGTTCCAGGTGGATCGCCGGGGGCCCCGGAAGGTCGCGGAAAGCCTCACCATGGCCGGGGACGACGTGCTGCTCCGGGCGCTCTTCGGCGTCGACGGCGTTGCGGAGGCGGTCGCGGCCGAAGGTGTCGTCCTGGTGACCCTCGGGCGCCTCTTCCGATGGGCCGATCGCGAAGCCGTGGTCAGCGACGCTATCGCGTCGGCTCGTCAGGCCGAGGCGTAGGGGTCGATAAGGTCCGGGTACCCCGTGAGAACCCCCTCGGCGAACGAGGTCTCCCCGTAGCTGGACAGGTCTCGACCCTGCAGCGACGCCAGGAACTTCGGCCCGAATACCGCCGCGAACTCCCGCTGGTTGAGCAGGTCGTATTCGATGGCGCTGCTGGGAACGTAGGGACCGATGTTCCGCCGATAGGTGTAGTCGCGTAGGAACGCCGCGATGTCGTCGATGCTGGCGCCGGATTGCCAGAGCCGGTCGCGGTGCAGGAACACCTCGCTGGGTGCCACGTACTCCACCACCGGCCAGAGTGAGCCGCCGAACTCCCGGTTGATGGCGTCGCCCAGCTGGATCGGGTCCAGCCGGACCCCGTTCACGGCGTTGGGCAGCGGGCACTGCCCGTGGTCGGCGGTGACGATCAACGCGTAGTCCTGTCCGTACATGGCGTCGAGCTGCGCCACCAGCCGGCCGAGCTGGGCGTCCACCTCCCGCAGTACCACTTCCTCCATGGGGGAGAGCATGTTGTAGATGTGACCCGTGTAGTCGGGCATCTTGTAGTTGATGTACAGGAGTCCGGTCTCGCCGTTCGCCCCGACCATCGGTTCGTTGGCGATGGTCGCCTCGATCAGGTCGCCCATGTACTGGACGATGGGGGGACTGCAGCAGTGTGTTTGCACCTTCCCGGGGTCGTACTGCGAGTCGTAGCCGGGCGGGGCGTAGTTCGCCTGATGCCCGGCGAAGACGTCGAGGGAAGGGGTGCCGGTCGGGAGGCGATAGAGGTCGGGGTTGTGGGGCTGCCACTGCTGTGTCCGGCTGAGCGCCAGATCCTCGTCCCAGAAGACCCCCACGGGCTTGTCGGTCGATCCTCGGTTGGGGCGTCCCCGGCCGAGCATGCCGAGGTGCCACACCTGGTAGCCCAGCTGACCCACCCAGGCGCGGTTCGAGGTCGTGTCGCTCCACAGGTCGGCGAGCGTGGGGATGAGGATGTCGGCGGGATCGGCGCTGCCCGGCAGGCCGTAGGTCTTACGCACGGTGCCGGTGGTGTCGCGGATGTTGTGACCGGTGATCCCGTGCCCGGCGGGGAACGCGCCGGTGCCGATGGTGGCGTGGGCGCACGCGGTGACCGCGGGGAACGATCCGTGGATGGCGTTCGTGTAGTTCGTGGCGGTTGCCATGAGGTGGCGCAGGTTCGGGGTGGCGTTCGGCCATGTCTTCAGCGTGTTCCAACCGCCGCCGTCGAAGACGAACGTCACGATGACCTTCGGCGGGCTGGCCTGCTTCTGGACCCCAGGCAGTGGTGCGCCGTCGCGGCCGAGGTCGAGGAAGTTCTGGAAGCCCATGAGCGCGGCCGCGGACGGGGCGATATCGGCGAGCGTGACGCGTTCGTCGTGGGCGCTGGCGGGGACGCGGCCGGGAGCGTGGACCACCAGCGGGATGGCTTCCAGGTACATCCACACGCTGGCGTGCGACGTGGCCGGGTAGAACTTCACCAGATCCTGGGACTCGTTCGTGTAGTTGGAACTGTTGAAGGGTGCGAGGACCAGCTGGAGTTCGCCGGAGCGGCCGTCGCGATAGGTGCGGCGGATGATGTCGGTGTACTCAGCGCCGAGCGCGTGGGCCATGTCCTCCTGAAGCGCCTGCGCGTCCGGCCGCGCGAGTTGCTTGATCGTCCGGCCCAGCACCGGGCCTCCCACGGCGACGGCGGTTCCCACGGCGGTGGTGGTGAGGAGGAACCGGCGGCGAGCGGGATCATGCCGGCCTTCGCCGGCCCGGGTTCTGCCGGCCATGAGGAACACCACGATGGCCAGGATGATGAACCCGGTGAGCCAGCCCAGCGACGGCGACCCCAACAGCCCGAGCCCAAGTCCGAGGACCCCACCCACCAGGGCGAACACGATCAGGGCACGGGGGAACCGGTTGGAGGGCATCGGTACCCGATTCTCCCAGAGCAGGGGTGGTTACGTACGTTTGCGCGGCAGATCCAGGAACGGCATCGGCACCACGGTGGCGCCGACCTTGCCGCGTTCGCCCTCGACGGTCCATTCGACGCTCACGCGCGTCCCGACCGTCTCGAGCGCCTTGTCCAGGGACCCGAACCCGATCATCTTCTTGATTGTCGGGCCCCACGTGTAGGAGGTACACCGGC
>JANXVR010000113.1 GCA_025351565.1 Actinomycetes bacterium | reverse complement strand
CGGCAGAACGTGCAGCTCCACTGGATCCGCATCGAGGACATGCCGGCCATCTGGGAACTGATCGAGGGCGTGGGCCTCAGCACGACGGAAGCGTGCGGCGACACTCCGCGTGTGTTCCTGGGCTGCCCGCTCGCCGGCGTGACCTCGGGAGAGGTCTTCGATGCCACCGCCGACATCCGCGCGGTTGCCGGGCGGTTCATCGGGGACCCGGCGTTCAGCAACCTTCCTCGCAAGTACAAGACATCGATCAGCGGCTGCACGGCCGGCTGCACGAACCCCGAGATCAACGACGTGTCGTTCGTCGGGGTGATCGGGCCGGATGGGGAGCCGGGGTACGACCTGTCGGTGGGCGGCGGCCTGTCCACGAACCCGATGTTCGCGCAGCGGTTGGGGGCGTTCGTCCCGCGGGAGCGCGTGCCCGAGGTGTGGGCGGGGGTGACCGCCCTGTTCCGCGAGTACGGATACCGGCGGAGCCGCAACCGCGCGCGGATGAAGTTCCTGGTGGCCGACATGGGCGCGGAGTGGTTCCGCGAGAAGCTCGAGACCGAGTTCCTGGAGCACGGACCGCTGGCCGATGGCCCGGCGCCCGTGGCCGCGCCCATGGATCAGCGGGACCACGTCGGCGTGTTCCCGCAGGTGGACGGGCGGAACTACGTGGGGTTCGCGCCGCGCGCCGGCCGGATCAGCGGGCATCAGCTCCGGCTGGTGGCGGACCTCTCCGACACGTTCGGGAGCGGTGACGTGCGCCTGACGGCGCAGCAGAAGATCGTGATCGTGGACGTGGGGCCGGCACGCGCCGACGCGTTGGTCGAGGAGCTGGACCGCCTGGATCTGCGCGCTCGCCCGCACGCGTTCCGCAAGGGGGTCATGGCGTGCACCGGGATCGAGTTCTGCAAGCTGGCGATCGGTGAGACAAAGGGGCGCGCGCAGTGGCTCTACACCGAACTCGAATCCCGCTTCCCGGACTTCGACGAGGAGATCCGGATCCACGTGAACGGCTGCCCGAACAGCTGCGCACGCTTCCAGGTGGCCGACATCGGGTTGATGGCCGCGCTCCAGACCCGTCCCGACGGCACGAAGTCCGATGCCTTCCTGGTGCATCTGGGCGGCGGCATGGGCGGGGACGCCACATTCGGCCGGAAGGTGAAGGGCGTGAAGGTGTTCGCCGAGGACTCCGCGGACTATCTGGCGACGCTGGTCACGCGGTACCGGCGGGACCGGGGCGACGGGGACACGTTCCGTTCGTTCGTGGCGGGGTTGGACGCCGATCGGCTGGCGCGGTTCGCCCGGCCGGAGGTGGGCTGATGAGCACGCCTAGGGCCGTTCCGTTCTACTGCCCGTTCTGCGGGGAGCAGGACATCCGCCCGTCCGACGACGCCGGCTGGACCTGCGAGTCGTGCGCGCGAACGTTCGATCTGCAGGTCCTGCGGATAGGCGGCGAACGATGACGGCCGAACGCGAACCGATCCACGAGCCGACCCTGCCCGTCATCGACGAGGAAACCGCGTGGGTTCACGAGGCCGCCGGCCGGTTCGAACACACGGGCGCGGAGGCGTTGCTCGAGTGGGCGCTCGATCGGTTCCACCCGAAGATGGCGATCAGCGCGGCCGGCGGCGTGGACGGCATGGCCATCCTCGACATGGCCTGGCGCATCAACCCCGACGTGCGGGTGTTCACCTTGGACACCGGCCGGCTTCCGGTCGAGACCTACGGGTTGTTCGAGGAGATCCGCGAGAAGTACGGGATCGCGGTGGAGTTCGAGTACCCGGAGACGGCGGCGGTCTCGGAGCTGGTCACGGCCGAGGGCCCGAACCTCATGTACCTCAGCGTGGACCTTCGGATCGCGTGCTGCGAGATCCGCAAGGTCGAACCACTGAGACGCAAACTGCGCACGCTGGACGCGTGGGTTGCCGGCCTGCGCCGGGAACAGTGGGCCAGCCGCAGGAACGTGGCGAAGGTCGAACTGGACACTGATCACGGCGGCATCGTGAAACTGAACCCGCTCGCCGACTGGACCGCCGACGAGGTCTGGGACTACGTCCGCAAGAACGAGGTCCCGTATCACGAGCTGTTCGACCACGGGTACTCCTCTATCGGGTGCTCGCCGTGCACGCGGCCGGTCGACCCCGGCGAGTCCGAGCGGGCGGGCCGCTGGTGGTGGGAGGAGAACACGAACAAGGAATGCGGGATCCACTGCAGCGTCCAGCTCATGGGCTCCAAGTCCGACGGCGAGAAAGCCGCCGCCGGGGAAGGAGCCTCGGCATGACGTTCCAGCGAACGGACGGGCCCACGCAGGTTCGCGCGGCGGTCGAAAGTGCCGCCGATCCGTGGGCGCGGATCCTGGAGCTGGGCGGTGACGTAGCGGTCGGGCGGATGCGGCTCATGGGCGTGTACGACGACCGGCAGGAAGGCCGCTTCATGCTCCGCACCCGGATCCCGGGCGGGCGGATCAACGCGGACCAGCTGGAGACGGTCGCCGGGGTCATCCGCGACTTCGGCCGGGGATGGGAAGGCCACACCGAGCCCGACAGGTTCGGCGAGATCACCACGCGTCAGGACATCCAGATCCACTGGGTCGCGTTCGAAGAACTGCCCGAGATCTGGCGGCGCTACGACGCGGTCGGGCTCACCAGCGCGCAGGCCTGCGGGGACGCGATGCGGAACCCGACCGCGTGCCCGGTGGACGGCGAGGATCCACGCGGCCTCCTGACGGTGGCGCCCCTGCTGGAAGAGTTCCGGCGGTTCACGATCGACGAGGAGAGTCTCAGCGCGTTCCTGCCGCGGAAGTTCAAGGTGGTCGTCACCGGCTGCCCGACGGACTGCGCGGTGGTCAAGCTCCACTGCCTGGCGTTCACGCCCGCGCGCGGCGTCGATGGCACCGTGGGTTTCAACCTCCACGTCGGGGGCGGGCTCAGCGACTCGCCGCGGATCGCGGATGAGCTCGACCTGTTTGCACGGCCCGACCAGGTGACCGACGTCGTTCGGGCGACCCTGGAGACCTACCGCGAGTTCGGCGACTTCGAGAGCAAGGCCGTGAACCGGTTCCGCGTGCTGGTCCACCAGCTCGGCCCGGCGCGCGTCGCGGAAGAACTGCGCGGGCGCGTGCCGTCGCTCGCCTCTGCGGGCGAGTCGCTCTGGACCGGCGCCTTCGACGACCACATCGGGGTGCATGAAGACGTTCGCGGTACGCACTACGTGGGACTGAGCATCCCGATGGGCCGCCTCACAGACGGTGAGTGGTTCGAGATCGCGCGGCTGGCGCGCACGCACGGGGACGGCGGCGTGCGGATGAGCCAGCGCCAGAACCTGGTTCTCACCGGCGTCACGGACGTCGACGCGCTCCTAGCCGAGCCGCTGGTCCAGACCTACTCCCCATCGCCGGACCCGTTCGAACGGGCCGTGATCGCGTGCACGTCCTCGCCCTTCTGCAAGTTCGCGATCGACGACATGAAGGCCAACGGCCGCAGGCTCATCGCGCACCTTCGCGAGACCGTGCCGGTGGACGGCCGTGAAAGGCTCGAAGGACTCCGGATCCACATGAGCGGGTGCAAGGCCAGCTGCGCGCAGGTCCAGGCCGCACACATCGGCTTCCGCGCAACGATGACGAAGGACGAGGAGTCCTACCAGCAGGCGTTGGACGTCTCGCTCGGGGGGGACCTCGGCGCCGGGCGCGTCGGCCAGTGGGTCCGGCTGGAGGAACCCGTGGCGGAGGCGTACGCAGGCGTCACCGAGGTGCTGAGCGCCGTGTGCGCCGGCGAACTCGGCCTCGCCGACATCACCCCCGCCGGTGTCGGCGGCCGATTCCAGGAGGGCTCCTAGATGGCGACACGAACCGACCCGGCGGCAGACGTTCGCGACGAGATCATGGCGGCCAGCGGCGCGCCCGAACTTCTGGACAAGATCTGGTTCCACAAGACGGCGGCGGCGGTCATCGACGCCGACCGGTGCGTGGGGTGCGGTTCGTGCATCGCGGCCTGCCCGTCGCGCTCGCTCACTGTAGGCGCCGACGGCACGCCCACGCTGGTGCGGATGTGCACGGGATGCTCCGCGTGCTGGGACTACTGCCCGATGGCCGGGTTCCGCCCGGAGAAGTTGAACCACCAGGACCCGGAGAACCCCGTCGGCGAGGCACTGGCCGTCAGCGCGCGGGCGGTGGAGCGGCCGGGTGGCGCGCAGGACGGCGGCGCGGTGACGCAGCTGCTGGCAACGCTCATGGATCGGGGGTTCATCGACGCCGCGATCCTCACGCAGAAGGTCGACGCGTTCATCGGGAAGCCGTTGCTGGCGACCAGCCCCGAGCAGGTGCGCGATACGGCCGGGAGCGTCTACCACCAGTCGCACGCCCTCACGATGCTGAACCAGAAGGCACCCGCCGGCGTTGAACGGATCGCGTTCGTCGGGACGCCGTGCCAGATCAGCGGGCTCCGCGCGCTGCAGAAGTTCCCGTGGGAGAACCGGGATACGCTCGCCTCACGCGTCACGCTGGCCGTCGGGCTCTTCTGCACGCGGTCATTCGACCCGATGAAGCTGCTGCCGGCGGTGGCGGCGGCCGGCGTGCCACTCGGGCAGGTGGAGAAGATCGACATCCGCGAGGGCCAGCTCATCGCGGCCGGCGCCGGCGGCGAGGAACTCATGGCGAGGCCGGTGAAGGAGTTCCACGGCGCGTCGCTGCGTGGATGCGACGAATGCGCGGACTTCGCTGCCCTGGGCGCCGACCTGGTCGTCGGCAACGTCGGCAGCGAGCCGGGCGCCTCCACCGTCCTCATCCGGACCGACGCAGGCATGGACGCCTGGGTGAAGGCGGCCGGGGCGTTCGACGAGACTCCCCTGGGCGATCTGTCTGCGGTGGATCGCCTGGCACGCAAGAACCTGGACCGTGCCAAGGGGAACCTTCAACGCGACTACGACCCGGCGGGACCGTTGTGGATCAGCTACGAAGAGCACCTGGACGAATACGAAGGCACGGACCGGGAGCCCGAACCGCCCCCGCCGCATCGATCCCACCACTACACGGTGGCGTGCTGATGCCGTTCGCCTTCCCGATCTCGCTGGATCTGCCGGGCCGCCGCTGCGTGGTCATCGGCTCGCTCCCGGTGCGCGAGGGGAAGGTCGAAGCGCTCATCGCCGGCGGCGCCACGGACGTGCTG
>JANXVR010000102.1 GCA_025351565.1 Actinomycetes bacterium | reverse complement strand
GCATGAAGAGATCTACTGGGTCGCCCGCGAGATCGAACGGCTCCGCGAACAAGAGGGACACCGCTACCGCGACGTCGCCATCTTCTACCGGACGAATGCCCAGTCGCGGGTGATCGAGGACGTGTTCATGAAGGCGGGGATCCCGTACCGGGTCTTCGGCGGGGTGCGGTTCTACCAGCGCAAGGAGATCAAGGATGTGCTGGGCTACCTGCGTCTGTTGTTGAACCCCCAGGACGTCATCAGCTTCCGGCGCGTCGTCAACATGCCGAAGCGGGGGATCGGCGATGCGACGGTGGCTGCGGTGGAGTCCTTCGCGCGCTATGAGGGCATCGGGATCGTGGAGGCTGCGCGCCGGGTGGATGAGATCGCCGTGCTGGCCGGCCGGGCCAAGGGGGCGGTCGCCGGCTTCAACCAGGTCATGGTGGCGCTGCAGGCGCACCTTGACGAGGGCGCCGGTCCCGCAAGGATGGTCGAGTTCGCAGGGCAGGAGTCCGGGTATCTGGCGGAGCTGGAAGAGGAGCGCACGGTCGAGGCGCAAGGCCGCATCGAGAACCTGCAGGAGCTTTCCGGCGTGGCCGCGGAACTCGTGGCCAGGGAACCCGAGGCGGGGCTGGAGACGTTCCTGGAGCAGGTCAGCCTCATCGGCGAACAGGACTCGTATGAGGAGGAAGACTCGACCGTCACGCTGATGACCCTGCATATCGCGAAGGGCCTGGAGTTTCCCGTGGTGTTCATCGTTGGGATGGAGGACGGGATCTTCCCGCACTTCCGTTCGATGACGGACTCGGCCGCGCTGGAGGAAGAACGGCGGCTGGCGTACGTCGGGATCACGCGGGCGCGCGAGCGGCTCTACCTCAGCCACGCGTGGAGCCGCATGCTCTACGGCCAGAGCCAGTACAACCCGCCGTCGCGGTTCCTCGGCGAACTCCCCGAGCACCTGCTGGACGCGCGCGAGGCCGAGGTCAAGCCGATCGGACGCGGCGCCTACGGCCGCGCTGGGTCGGGCGCCGAACGCAGTGGCGTGTACGGGAGCGGCGGGGGAGGCGGTGGCGCTTCCTACCGCGTCACGGGGTTGCCGGGAAGTTCCGGATCCGTCGAGGTCACCCCCGGGGCCGGATGGACGCCTCCGTCTCCGGGCGCGCCGCCCAAGCGCGTGCCCGCAGCGGTCAACCCGGGCGACACGGTCACACACGAACGATGGGGCGAGGGCATCGTCCTGGCCGTCGAGGGGTATGGCGACGACGCGAAGGCCACCGTGGTGTTCCGTGAGGCAGGCGAGAAGAACCTGCTCCTTGCCTACGCCCCGCTCACCAAGGTGGGCTGAGCCGACAGACGCCCCAGGACGTTGGCCGTTATCCGCCCCACGTCCGGGTCGCCGTGCTTGAGTCCGAACGCCCAGTCGGTGGTGCCACCGTTGAAGATCGTGCCGCCGCCGCCCGGCTTGGCGAAGACGGCCATCACGGCGTGGTTGTTGGCCACCTTTGCGATGTGCTCGGGGGTAGCGTCGCCGAAGACGGCCTGAGCCACGTTCTCCAGCTCGCCCGGCTCATGCGCGTAGCGCGTCGGCTGTTCATGCTGGGCCCACAGGCGGGCGGGGGCCGTGGCTAGGACCTCCATGTGTTCGGGCGCCCCGTCACGACCGGTGGGAACCGGCAGGCCGCAGCGCGAGCGGAGTTCGCAGCCGTCCACCTCGTAGGCGACGATCGCGTCCTTCTCACCGAAGTGGTCGCCGTAGTGCAGATCCGTTCCCTCGAAGGCCCAGTGTTCGGGACGCCAGGTGGTGTAGCCGCCCGAGGCCCGCGGCGCGCCCAATCCGTAGCGCGAATAGCCCCCACGCGAGAACGACAGGCCGATGGACTCCGACTCGGGTCGTGCGATTCGCTTGTCCGACCAGATGCCCGTGAGGAACCGTTCGTCGTCGGTGCCGGCCACCGGGTCTTCGTGAGCCCGGTACTTGAAGCAGGTCATGGCGCGATGGTCGTCCTCGAACCGGACCTGCCAGAAGCACGTGTTCCCACTGAAGATCGCTGCGTTGCCGCCGGCGTTCGTGAAGCGGTCCAGCGCGTCGCGCATCTTCCACGACCAGTACTCGTCGTGGCCGGCGGACAGGAACAGCCGATGGCCGTCCAGGACGCCGGGGTGCTGCTCCAGGTCCTGGCTCACCGCGAAGTCCAGCTGGAAGCCGTTCCTTTCGGCCCAGTGAACGAACGGCCGCTCCCAGTTCCACCAGCCGCTGGAGCCGCTCCAGTCGGAGAGGCCCAGCGGGCGCGCCCACTCGCGGTAGCCCATGGCTTCTTTGTCGGGGACGGTCTGCATCATCCGGCCGATCGGCTCGGGTTTGACCAGGAACCCCTTCGCCATCGGCCGTTCGAACGAGACGCGGGTCCCGCCGGTGTAGAGGGAAGGTCCGCCCCAGTCGTTGTAGGCGTTGTACGTGGTTGTGGAAAGGACCAGCAGGATCGGTCCGCGGCGGGAGCGGTCCGGACCGGGCCGGACCACCAGGAACGCGTCGGCGCGTTCCTCGCCCGCTGTGACCGTGACGGCGTAGTAGCCGGAGGCCCAGTCCTCGCTTGTCGGGATCTGGAGCGCGGCGGGCCAGCCACAACCGCTTGCGGAGGCATCTTCCGGGGTGGCGTTGAGGGTCCCGTTGCCTGAGCCCTGCCAGA
>JANXVR010000056.1 GCA_025351565.1 Actinomycetes bacterium | reverse complement strand
GGCGTTGCGCTGGCCACCTCGGGTCCCGGTGGCTGCAACCTGGTCACCGCGCTGGCCGACGCGAAGATGGATTCGGTGCCGATGGTGGCCATCACCGGCCAGGTCCCCACGCCGGTCGTGGGCAACGACGCCTTCCAGGAGGCGGACATCACCGGCATCACGATGCCTATCACGAAGCACTCGTTCCTGGTGACGCATCCGGGCGAGGTCGCGGAGGTCGTGAGGGAGGCGTTCCATATCGCGTCCACCGGGCGGCCGGGCCCGGTCCTGATCGACCTGCCGAAGGACGTGCAGGTGGGCGAGACCACGTGGAAGTGGCCCGAGACCGTGAACATCCCCGGCTACAAGCCGACCACCAAGGGCAACCAGCGTCAGGTGGACGCTGCCGTGAAGATGATCCTGAAGGCCAAGCGTCCGGTCCTCTACGTTGGCGGTGGGGTCATCAAGGCCGGCGCCTCCAAAGAGCTGTTCAAGCTGGCCACCACCGGCGAACTCCCCGTGATCACCACGCTGATGGCGCTCGGTTCGTTCCCCGAGTCGCACGAGTTGAGCCTGGGCATGCCGGGGATGCACGGCGGCTATCCGGGCGTCACCGCGCTCCAGAAGTGCGACCTGATCGTCGCGCTGGGTTCGCGGTTCGATGACAGGGTCACGGGCAAGCTGGACGCGTTCGCGCCTGGCGCGAAGGTGATCCACCTGGATATCGACCCGGCGGAGATCGGGAAGAACCGCTATGTCGACATCCCCATCGTCGGCGACGCGAAGGACGTCATCGCGAAGATGGTCGCCGAGTTGAAGAAGCGCCAGGATGAGGACGGCGGCGTCCCCGACCGACGCGCGTGGCTGAGCCAGCTGGCCGAATGGAAGGCGCTATATCCGTACTCCTACGACCAGCCCGCGGACGGGCCGCTGAAGCCGCAGTACTGCATCGACCGGCTGCACGCGGCCGCGGGATCCGAGTCGATCGTGGTCTCGGGCGTGGGGCAGCACCAGATGTGGGCCGCGCAGTTCTGGAAGTTCGAGCATCCCCGGACCTGGATCAACTCCGGGGGACTGGGGACCATGGGGTTCGCGGTGCCCGCGGCGCTCGGTGCGAAGGCCGGTATGCCGGATGAGCGCGTGATCGCGATCGACGGTGACGGCTGTTTCCAGATGACCAATCAGGAACTGGCGACCAGCATCACCGAGAACATCCCGTTCGTCACGGCGATCATCAACAACGGGTCGCTGGGCATGGTCCGCCAATGGCAGGAGCTGTTCTACGGCGAACGCTACAGTGGCGTGAACCTGGGCTTCGATTCGCCCGACTACGTGAAACTCGCCGAGGCATACGGCGCAGTTGGGTTGCGGGCCGAGCGTCCGGAAGAGGTGGACAACGTGATCGAGAAGGCGCTCTCGGTCACCGACCGGAGCGTGGTCATCGACTTCCGCGTGGACCAGCGCGAGATGGTCTTCCCGATGGTTCCGGCAGGACAGTCCAACGACGACATCATCCTCGGACCCGAGGGCCTCAAGTCAGCCAACGATCCCGCGGAGGCACCGATCGCATGAGTGACATGACGCTGCACACCATCTCGGTGATGGTCGAGGACCGCCCCGGCGTGCTCACGCGCGTCGCGGGCTTGTTCGCTGCGCGCGGGTTCAACATCGATTCACTGGCCGTGGGTGCCACCGAGCAGCCGGGGATCAGCCGCATGACCATCGTCGTGCAGGTTGACCGCAAGCCTTTGGAGCAGATCACGAAACAGCTCAACAAGCTGATCAACGTCATCAAGATCCTGGAGCACGAGCCCTCCGAGACGGTCGAACGCGAACTCATGCTGGTCAAGGTCCGCGCGGCGGGCGAGTCGCGGGCACGCGTGCTGGAGTTCTGCGACGTGTTCCGGGTTCGCGTGGCGGACGTGACGCACGACTCGCTGACCGTTGAGGCCACGGGCTCGCCGGACAAGCTGAACGCGCTACTGGAGCTGCTCACCGATTTCGGCATCGTGGAGCTCGCGCGCACGGGGCGCATCGCCCTCACGCGCGGATCGCGCGGCGCGCGGGCGCTCAAAGCGGCGCGCGCCGCCACCGGTACCGACGGTAAGGCGTGGGACGGCGGCGGCGTCTAGGCCCGCGGCATCGATCGACAACTCGACCAGGAAGGACCCACCGATGGCGACCATCTACTACGAGAAGGACACCGACGCCTCCGCACTGGCGGGGGACTCGATCGCCGTGCTGGGCTTCGGCAGTCAGGGCCACGCGCACGCGCAGAACCTCCAGGACTCCGGGTTCGATGTCCGGGTGGGGCTGCGGCCGGGTTCGTCCAGCCGGGCGACCGCGGAGGAAGCGGGCTTGCGGGTGGTCGACACCGCGCAGGCCGTGATCGAGGCCGACGTCATCATGTGCCTGCTCCCTGACACGAGTCACGGCAAGGTCTACGCCGAGGACATCGCGCCGAACCTTGAGGACGGCGACATGTTGATGTTCGCGCACGGGTTCTCGATCCATTTCGGGACGGTGACGCCGCCGGCCGGCGTGGACGTGACGATGATCGCGCCGAAGGGACCTGGGCACCTGGTACGCCGGACGTACGAGCAGGGCGTGGGCACGCCCGGATTGGTTGCGGTGCACCAGGATGCGACCGGCAAGGCGCTGCAGCGGGCGCTTGCCTACGGCGCCGGCATCGGCTGCGCGCGGGCCGGGATCATCCTGGTGCACCGCAACCAATCCGGGCGTGCCCACGCCCTGCTCGTACGTCCGGCGTACCAGGTGCCCAGGTCCCTTCGGCGCGATCATCGTCACGTCCACGCCGGCCGGCGGCGTC
>JANXVR010000044.1 GCA_025351565.1 Actinomycetes bacterium | reverse complement strand
AGGCCACACCGGGTAGGCGGATAGGTACCGATGAAACAGATCCTGAGTGGGTCCATGACCGTCATCTCCTCTGTCTCCCTTATAGGGATAGCACAATCGGTCGAGGCGCCGCCGGGCCATCCTTCCCGCTGAAAGGGGGCCTGAAACCTCGATTTCGGTCAGATGTGCTGCGTCACCACGGACCTCGGCGTTCTGCCAAGAAGAGTGACATCACCAAGGGTTCGCCCAAACGTCACACGCCGGACAGTTGGCCGACGGTCAGCTAGCCGACAAGGGACTGCGCCCCGCGCTTGCCCAGTTGGTCGGCGATGATGTTGCGCTGGATCTCCGAAGTGCCTTCCCAGATCCGGTCCACGCGGGTCTCCCGCCAGAAGCGTTCGGCAACGTTCTCCCGCATGTAGCCGCGTCCGCCGAAGATCTGCACGGCGCGATCGGCAACGCGGCCCGCCATCTCGCTGGCGTAGAGCTTGGCCATCGAACACTGCGCGTGCTGGAGCTTCACATCGATCCCACGATCGATGTTCGCGGCCAGTTGGTAGGTCATGAGTCGCGCCGCCCACAGTTCGGTCAGGGAGTCCGCGAGCATGTGCTGGATCACTTGGAAGTCGAAGATCGGCGAACCGAACTGCACACGGCTCTTCGCGAACGCGGTGGCTTCGTCGATCAGCCGTTCCGCCGCGCCGCACGAGCGAGCCGCGATCATCATCCGCTCGTAGCGGAACCACTCATACGTGAAGCTCATCCCATCGCCTTCGGCGCCGACCAGGTGCGTCGCCGGTACGCAGACATCGTCGAACGCCACCACGGCGTGGCTGTCGGGGTAGGTGTGCGTGTACTGCGGATCGCGGATGTGCCGGACCCCGGGCGTGTCCTTGTCCACGAAGAACATCGCGTGCGCGCCTTCGTTCGGACCGCCGGAGATCTTGGCTTGGAAGAAGCAGTAGGTCGCGTTGTTGTATGACGTCACGTGCATCTTCTCGCCGTTCAGGATGTAGTCGTCGCCCTCGCGGCGCGCGGTCGCCTCCAGCGCGTCCACGTCCGAGCCGGCCCCCGCCTCGGTGATCGCGTAACACTCGTGCATCTCGCCGCGAACGGTCGGCAGGATCCACCGGTCCATCTGCATCGTGCTGACCACGCTCGGCGCCCACGCCGGCGGCGTGTGGACGCACCACCCCAGCGCGTTCGTTACGCGGCCGATCTGCTCGCTGACCAGGACCTGTTGGAACGTCGTCATACCCGTCCCACCCAGTTCCTTCGGCATGTTCATCGCGTAGAGACCCAGGTCAACGGCCATCCGGTGGTGCTTCTCGCGCGCGTCCTCAGGGATCCGCCCGCCGTGTTCCTCCGCGTGGCGCTCCCAGGGGATCAGCTCCTCGTCGACGAACCTGCGTGCCCGCTGCTGGACCTCGGCGTCTTCGGCGGTCATCGGGTAGGTGCTCATCAGATCCACCTGTCCTGGGTTCGGAAGACCCGAGCATACGCGCCTCTTGAACCGCGATTCAAACCGGCCGGGCCTTGCCGTGCGAGCGCGTCACCCCGAAGATGGCCCGATGCGGGCGATGGATCGACGGAAGTTCCTGAGGCTGGCCGCAGCGGCGGCGGCGTTGCCGGCGGGCGCCTCGTTACTGGAGGCGTGCTCGCCGGCGTCACCGAACCAGGTCACGTCACGCGCGCTCCCCCGGCCCGGCGCGCCGGTCGCCCTCCAATTCAACGGCTCACCGATCGCCCCTGGCCTGGCGCCCGAGCGTAACGCGACCCTCCGCGTCTACGAGTGGCGCCAGTATCTGGCGCCGTGGGTCATCCGTTCGTTCGAGGCGAAGTACGCGCGCACGGGCGTGCGGGTTGAGCTGACCAGCTTCGAGAACCGGGACGTGGCCGCCGCGACGGTCGCGGCGCCCGGCGCGACCTTCGACGTGTTCTTCCCGACGGTGGACCAACTGGCCCCGCTGACTACCCTGGGCGTGCTCCGCCCCTTAACCCACGACTACCTGGCGAACCTGGCGAACGTCTGGCCGGCGTTCGCCCCGCCGACGGGACCGTATTTCGACCCGGGGGTTCGGTATTCGGTGCCGTACACGGTGTACTCGACCGGGATCGGCTGGCGCCGCGACCTGGTGCGGGCGCAGGACGCGCCGCCCGTGCTGCGCGACCCGTGCGACGTGTTCGGCGATCCGCGCTACCGGGGACGGGCCGGGGTGCTGGATGCCTACCGCGAACCGCTCGCGATGATCATGCAGATGCAGGGCGTGCGCGACCTCAACGGCGCCGGCGCGCCCGAGCTGTCGCGGGCCGCCGACGAGCTGATCCGCTTCGCGCAGGGGAACGGGCTCCGGATCAGCGAGGACGGCGACTACCAGGGCTTGGCGACCGGGGAGTTCGCCGTGCATCAGGCGTGGTCGGGCGACATCCTGGCAGCGCGGCGATTCGGTGGCGCGGAGCCCGCGGCGACCGACCGGCGGCTCGCGTATTGGTGGATGCAGGACGGCGGGGTGGTCGGGTGCGACCTCTTGGCGGTGACCGCAGCCGGCCAGAACCCGGTGCTTGCGCACCTGTTCCTGAACCATCTGCTGGACCTGGACGTGGCGAT
Source organism: Actinomycetes bacterium (assembly GCA_025351565.1). Taxonomy (GTDB): domain Bacteria; phylum Actinomycetota; class UBA4738; order UBA4738; family HRBIN12; genus JANXVR01. The sequence continues at coordinate 601 of JANXVR010000044.1, read as the reverse complement.
GCGGAACTTCGCCTGGAACGGCTACCAGCCGCCCCTGGTCGGCGCGAGCACCGAGGCGTTCGCGAGCGACCGGTGGGGCCGCGCGGTTCCTGCGCACCTCCTGGACACGACGATCATCACGCCTGAGCGATACGCCGCGGGCGCGTCACTGGCGCCGCTCTCGCCCGCCGCCGACTCGGCGTGGATCGCCGAGTGGCGCCGCGTCCAGTCCGCCGTGTCCGCCTAGGCGGAGCTGGCGGAGCTGCCCGTCGCCGGTACCCATCTTCCGCCGCTCGCGTCGAACCCGTGACCGACCGAGACACGGGCACCCGTCGACGCGTCGATGACCTGCGCCCAGAGGTTGTTCATGGAACAGCGCTTCTGTTGCGCTGCCGGCTGCCGCGTCTGCGAGACCAGTTCACCCTTCTCGCCCGCGAAACAGAGGTTCCGAACGATCACGATCCACGCGGGTCCGGGAACGGTCGAGCCGACCGCCAGATAGGCGGGCGAGACCTCCGCGAGCACGACGTAGACGGGGCCGGGAGCGGTCTGCCCCTGGCTGGCGATCCGCACGGACCGGGCCGGCGAGATCGCCGGCTGGAAGGATCCGGGCACCGGCGCC
>JANXVR010000290.1 GCA_025351565.1 Actinomycetes bacterium | reverse complement strand
GGGTCGCCGACGATCGGATGGGCGCACTTCCGATGGTCGAGCTCGGAGACGGCGACGCGGACCCCGACGGCGACCCGGACCCCGACGGCGACGGCGACCCGCTCGCCGTGGGACTTGGGGTGACGACCCCCGGGCAGTAGTAGCCATCCAACGGCAGCGGGATGTGCAGGTAGACCTCCCTGCTCACGTACGACTGCCCTGTGCAGAAGGGGTCCACCCCGCCGAACACCACGACGGCCGGGGTCGGCGACGGGGTGGGCGAGAGCGACGACGAAGGGGTTGCCGTGGCGTGCGGTGGTATCACCGGCGGACTGACGCTGACCGCGGCTGTGCCGCCACCGCCGCTGAGGAAGAGCTTGTAGATCAGGAAGGCGAGCAGCATGAACCCGACCACCGAACCACCGATGATCAGCGTCTTCTTGTCGCGATCGGTGATCGGCATCAGGGGGCCCCCGACGTTGGCTGCTGGCTGCCGGGGTCCGACCCGGGGCCGGCACTCGTGTCGCTGGTGAAGAACTCCAGTGAGGCCTGGAGTTGCATGGTGCCCGGAGGGGCGGGACCGACCAGGAGCGATCCACCCGGGGAGAGCGTGAACTGCACGACCTTCGCGGCCCTGGGAAGGACCTCGATCTTGGAGAAGAACTCCGCGATCGTGAAGTACCGCCCCTGAACGGTGACGCTGACCGGGATCAATGAGACGCCGCTCGCGGGGGAGATCGTCGGGGTTCCGAACGTGACCGCCGTGTGGTCCACGCCGGCTTGCTCGGCCGTAAGCCGGAGCAGGGCAAGGATCCCCTGCTGATCCATGATCGGCGGCACCTTCTGGTCCACCATGTCGATCGTGTCCTGGAACTTGGTCGCGTTGGCCTGATCGTCCCGGAGCGTAGCCAGGAGGGTCTGCAGCGTGGTCGTGTCCGACTGCTTCTGTGTCAGCGTGACCTTGGCGGCGGCGACATCGGCCATCTTCGGCTTCACCAGGAACATGTAGGTCAGGGCGACCAGAAGAACGGCTACCCCGGCGGCGATGAGCGGCGCCCGCTTGTTCATGGGCCGATCACCGTACCGCTCGCGGCCACCGCGGCCGCCCCACGCTTCCCGCGATCCGTCAAGATGTCCGTGCCGAGGTTCGCCGTCGACTCGAAGTGATAGAGCTGGGTCCCCGGCGCCGATTGCGAATAGGTGCTCAAGAACGGGTTCTCGAAGCCCGTGATGCTCCCGATGCGGTCCAACCAGACCGGGAAGGTCTCCTGGCGGTAGGCGTTGCCGGCGAACGTGACCTGTCCAACGAACGTCGTCAGTCCGCTAGCCGTCGGCGTCCCCGCCCCGGGTTCGGCGGTTGACACGCTCATGCTCTCCAGGAAGGCGTCGCTCGGCATGACGTCGGAGATGTCTTGCATGATCGAGGACATGGACACTTCGTTGGCGTAGACCTTGGTCAGGACCACGCGCTTCGCGTCGGCCTCCGTCTTGAGCTTCGCGAACTGCTGCAAGGGGGCGGCCTGGCTGTTCAGGCTCGCGTTCGTCGTCTCCTGGGCGGCGATGTCCTTGTTGACCGCCGCCAGGTGACCGGCCTGAACGAAATAGAGCAGCACCATGAGCCCAACGAGCACCGCGCCGGCGGCGGCGACCAGGATGGTCTTGCGCCGAAGGGCTGCGCGTTGGGCCATCTCCGGTGGGAGGAGGTTGACCTGCGTCATGTGTTCCCCCCTGCGATCGCCAGCCCGGAGGCCACCACCAGCACCGGCTCGGCCTCGCTCAGGGCCTCGGGGGAAAGCTGGAGGTTGGACCGCAGGTGCTCGAACAAGCCGCCCGGATCAACCGTCACGGGGATGCGCTCACGAAGCAGGTCGATGAACCCCTCGAGCTTGGAACCACCACCGGTGATCAGGACCTTCGCGATCCGAGCCCCCTGGGCCTGGGCAGTGTAGAACTCGAGCGAGGAGCGGATCTCGTCCACGAAGCTGCCGGCGCGCTGCATGGCAACACGCCGCACCTCCTCCTTCGGCGGGGCGCCCTCGACCTCCTCGCCCCGTTTGAGGCGCTCGGCGATGTCATCTTCGATGCCAAGGCCGTGGGAGAGCGCCAGGGTGATATCGCGCCCACCCGACGGCAGGATCCGTACGAATCGCGTGGTTCCGTGCGCGTGGACGACGATGTTCGTGACGTGGGCACCGACATCGATGATGGCCTCATCACCCGAGTCCTCCAAGGACATCCCCGCCCCGGCGTCCCCCACCGCCCTGACCAGCGCGAACGGGACCAGGTCCAGTCCCACAGGCTGGAGCTTGGCGCCGATGGCGGCCTGGACCACCAGGTTGACCATGGCCTTCTGCGCCGCCACCAGGAGCAGCCGGACCATCCGTCGTCCGTCCTGCTCGAACTCACCCAAGACGTCGTAGTCCAAGACCGCGTCGTCAGCCGCCATGGGGATGAACTCCTGCACCTGGATCCCGATGGTCTGGCGGAGCTCCTTCTCAGGTACCCATGGGAGGGCGACCTCGCGAACGACGACCCGCTGGTTCCCGACGCCCATCCACACCTGCTTGCTCTTGAACCCACCGCGCTGCCACAGCTCGCGGATGGCCTCGGATACGCGCGCCGGGTCGCGGACCTCCCCGTTCTCCACCACGCCGGGGGGCAGCGCGACCTGGGCGGCGCGGATGACGGCAGGGCTCTCCCCCGTGGAGACTTCCGCGGCTCGCACCGCCGTGGACCCGATATCGAGACCGACCCGCGCGCGAGCCACTAGCTGTCCACCACCTGAACGGAGCGGTCGGCCAGGTACCGCTCGACCTCGGTCTCCCGGATCCGGTAGTTCTTGCCCACGCGAACGGCGGGAAGATCCCCGCCTTTGATGAGCCGGTAGACGGTCATGTTGGACACACGCATCGCGCGCGCAACCTCCGATACCGTCAGGAGGTTCCCCGAGGAGAAGCTCTGCGGGTCGCCGACCATCTCACCTTCCCCATGTGCCTCATGTGTCACATCGTCCCCGTTAGGCCCATGGTGAACATCTGTGCCGGAGGACGCCAACACCATTCACCAGGTAACAGGGCAAGTCAAACATCTCACGGGCCCCTTTTCGGCGGCCCACCAGGGCATCTGGCGCTCAGTGATAGAGCTTCAGGTAGCTTCCGGCCAGCCGTTCCCCCCAGAACGCGGCCACGACGGCGCCGGCCGCCATCGACGGGCCGAAGGGGATCGCGCTCTTGCGATCGCGGCCCATCACGAGCGCCCCGATCCCCATCACCCCTCCGAAGAGCACGCCCGCCCCCGCCGCGACGCCCACGTACCGGAGCCCGAGCGCGCCCAGGGATACCCCGATGACCGCGGCCAGCTTCACGTCGCCCATCCCCATCCCCCGGGACGCGATGGCCACGACGAAGAGCGCGCCCCCATAGATGGCCAGGCCCATCAGCGCCCGCAGCGGATCGACGGGGGCACCGAAGAGCCGGGCCACCACCACCAACAGCGAGAAGGCGAGGACCGACGGGTAGGTCAGCCTGTTCGGGATGATCCGGTGGCGAAGGTCGATGAGCGCGACGGCCGGCATCATCGACAGGAGTAAGCCCACGAGGACGATCACCCATACCGACTCGTAGACGGCGGCGGCGCCGACCACCAGCGCCGCGGTCACGGCCTCCGTGAGTGGATACTCGGCGGAGATCTTCAGGCCGCAGTTCCGGCACTTCCCGCGGAGAAGGAGCCAGGAGACCACGGGGATGTTGTCCCGGCTGCGGATCTCGGCCTTGCAGCGCGGACACCGCGATCGCGGCGCCACGACAGACTCGCCGGCAGGCATCCGGGCCACGACCACGGTCATGAAGCTGCCCAGCACCAGCCCGAACGGCAGGGCAACCAGGGCGCGCAGCAGGGTATCGCTCACGGCAGAACCCTACCCCGGCGACCGATGCCGGCCTGGGAAGGTCAGACGACCTCGCGGATGTAGGAGATGTCCTGGTTGTAGCCGGTCAGGTTCGCCCCGGGGACCACGATCGGCTTGTACGTCTCCGAGAAGTTGTTCCCGATGGAAAGGGTCGACCCGACGGCCTGCCCTGTGAACGCGCTGTTGTTGTTCTGCATCGATGTCGTGCACGGCGAGTAGACGAACGTCTCGGTCAGGCTGTTGAACCCCGTGAGGTTGCCCAGAGACACGTTGTGAGAACCCGCCGTGCCGCTGGCAGGACAGGTCGCGGCGGGCCATGTGCTGATGAAGAACAGGTCTCGTAGGCTCGTCACGCCGTTCCAGTCCGACTTCTGGGATAGATCGATCTCTCCATCGGTCACGATGGCGAGACTGCCGTTCATGGTGATCGTGGCGTTGTTCGAGTTGCTGTAGACGCACGAACCAGTGATCCGAACAACGGTGTTCCCCACGCTGTGCCCGCTGAAGCCCGTGGCGGCATAGGGGGCGCTCGACTCGATGTAGTTCCTGGCGTCGGTGCAGGCGGTGGCCCCGGAGAAGGTCTGGATGTTCGTGTAGCCGGAGCTCGTCCACGCGCTCGCGACGTAGGTGATCTGCGGGAAGGACTCGGTCGGCGGCGGCCCGAGGGCGCACGTCTGGTTCTTCGTTCCCGTAACGTTGCTCGGCGGCGAGCCGGTGCAGTAGTTGGCGTTGCCGCCGACCGATCCGGAGGAGACCGTGACCGAACTGGTGGTCGAACTGGCGTTGCCGTCGATCTGGGCCTGCGGGTGGTTCACGACCAGGGAACCGTTCGACCACACCTGGCCGTAGATGTGCGTGCCGGTTCCGATGTTCGCGGTGCCGGGGCTGCCCGACACGTAGATGCTTCCATGGATGGATTCCAATCCTGACGGGACCGAGAAGTTACCCCCGAGCACGTAGATGTCGGCATCGTTGCCCACGTTGCCGTTCACCGTGAAGCTGTTGGTGAAGGTTGTGC
>JANXVR010000261.1 GCA_025351565.1 Actinomycetes bacterium | reverse complement strand
CCACCGACTGACGGCAACTGCACCACGAAGTTCCTCGTGTACAGATCCTGCGCCCAGTTGTTCCCGCACGTGCCGGAGTCCGATGACGTGGCCGTGTAGGGCCCGTCCTTGAACGTTCCCGTCGCGAACGACGTACCCATCATCGATAGGCTCGACGTTACCGCGATCAATCCGATCAGAAGCTTCTTCATGGATCCTCCTGGCGTGGTCTGGCAAGATTTGATGGAGCTGGGCCTCCCGGCACGGGTTGCGAGCCTTCCTCTAGGTGCCTTTGGAAGAAATGACACTTGACAGTAACAGAACGGTACGAACGCCGTAGGGCCGAACGGCCCGTTGGGGGCGGGACCGGGTGAGAGTCGTTGCCCCATACGACCTACGGAAGGGCGAGATATCTACAGAAAGGCGCGGTCAGGGGTCGAAAGGGCGCCTACGAGGTGATCGACTCGCGAAATCCTGGGTGCAGCTCGCGCCGGAGGCCCGAAAGGCCTGTGCGGTCCGTGGTGGGCGATAGAGGATTTGAACCTCTGACCTCTTCCATGTCAAGGAAGCGCTCTCCCCCTGAGCTAATCGCCCGTGCGGTGTATCGAGGGTACAGCCCAAGGGCTGCGTGGTGCAGAGGCGGGGACCGGAATCGAACCGGTGTGCGAGGCTTTGCAGGCCTCTGCCTAACCACTCGGCCACCCCGCCGTGGTGCGTCAGTCTATCGAAGGAGACGCGAACGGCCGCCTGCTCGGCGGCCGTCGTTGGAGCGGACGACGGGATTCGAACCCGCGACCCCCACCTTGGCAAGGTGGTGCTCTACCACTGAGCCACGTCCGCGCTGTGCCGACCATGGTAGTTGGACCGGCGCCGGTGCTTCAACCGAGGCCACCTGAGTGGCCACGCGGCACATCCTACGAGGTGCCGGTCGACCCGAATCCACCCTGGCCCCGGGCGCTGTCCGGCAGGCTCTCCGCCCACCACGGCTGGACCTCCGGCACGGCGAGGATCACCAGTTGGGCGATCCGATCGCCGGCTGCGATCGCCACCGGTGCCGAGGGATCCAGGTTCACTACCGCGCAGATGAGTTCACCGCGGTAGCCCGCATCGATGAGTCCCGGGGCGTTCGCGAGGGTGAGGCCGTGCTTGGACGCCAGGCCCGACCGTGGAAGCACGAGGCCCGCGTACCCCAAGGGGATGGCGACCGCCACGCCGGTGGGGATCATCGCACGCTCTCCCGGCCCGACCTTCACGTCGATGGTGGACCGCAGATCCAGCCCCGCGTCGCCGGGGTGGGCCGCCTGTGGGAGCACCGCGCCTTCGCTGAGCCGCTGGAAGGGAAGGTCCACGTCTATGCCGGTTCGACCAGTTCGATGCGGTTGCCGAAGGGATCGCGGACGTAGCAGCGGAGGTAGCCCTCCAGCTGCACGGAGTCCACGACCCGGTAGCCCGCCTCCTCGATACGCTCGCGCAACGCGTCCAGCCCGTCCACCAGGAAGGCCGGATGCGCCTTGTGCGCCGGCTGGAACTGCTCCTCGACTCCGAGATGCACCTCGAGATCGCCCCTGCGGAACCATACGCCGCCCCGCGGGGCGAGCTGCGGCGGCTTGTCCACCTGCGTGAGACCCAGGACATCCGCGTAGAACTTCACCGCGGCATCCTCTTCGCCGGGTGGCATGGCGAGCTGCACATGGTGCAGGCGCTCGATCTGGCCCTCCATCGACGTGGTCCTTCCCTCTCAACGCCGAACGGGCCGGGAGACCCCGGCCCGTTCGCTGTGCTGCCGGATGGAGGGATTCTACGAGCAGCCGCTGGTGGACCCACAAGTGCCGCAGACGTAGCACGACCCGGCCGGCTGCATCTTGGACCCGCAGGAGTAGCAGAGTGGCGCATCGAGCATCCTGGCCGACTGCCTGACCGTGAGGTCTATGGGCTGGGACGTCTGCGCCGGGCCAGCCATTGGCGGGTCATCCCCCGACTCTCCCGCCTGGAGTTCGCCGAGCTTCTGCGCTGCTTCGGCGAGCGCGGTCTCCTTACGCTCGGAGATGGAGCGGATACCGAGCCCCTCCCGTGTCTCCTCGGTCAGATGATCCAGCGCCAGGCGCCGGAACGTGTAGTCCAGGAGCGATGAGGCGAACCGGATGTCCGGATCGTTCGTCATCCCCGAGGGTTCGAACTTCATGTTGATGAACTTCGACACGAAGGTCTCGAGGGGCACCCCGTACTGCAGGCCGATGGAGATCGCGATCGAGAACGCGTCCATCACTCCCGCCAGGGTCGAGCCCTGCTTCGAGGTCTTGAGGAAGATCTCACCGAGCCCGTCGTCGGGGTAGCTGCCGGCCGTGATGTAGCCCTCGGCATCCCCCACTGCGAAGGAGGTGGTCCGGCTCGGGCGCGACATCGGGAGGCGCTTCCTGACGGGATGGGCCAGGGTGGCCGGCTCGGCTTGGGCCGTCGAGGCTGACTTCTTCTTGTCGGCGGACAGCGGCTGGGCCACCTTGCAGTTGTCGCGGTAGATGGCGACGGCCTTCAGCCCCAGCTTCCAGGACTCGATGAAGAGCTGTTCCACTTCCTCAACCGTGGCGGACTCCGGCATGTTCACCGTCTTGGAGATGGCACCGGAGATGAACGGCTGCGCTGCGGCCATCATCCGAACGTGCCCCATGTAGTGGATGGGTTCGGCGCCCATGGCCGTGTCGAAGACCGAGTAGTGATCGGTCTGCAGGTGTGGCGCGCCCACTACCGAGTTGTTCTCCGCGATATAGCCGACGATGTCGTCGACCTTCCCCTGGTCGTAGCCGAGCTTGTCCAACGCCCGCGGCACCGTCTGGTTCACGAACTGCATGGTGCCGCCGCCGACCAGCTTCTTCGTCTTCACGAGCGCGAGCTCGGGCTCGATGCCGGTGGTGTCGCAGTCCATCATCAGGCCGATGGTGCCGGTGGGCGCCAGCACCGAGGCCTGCGAGTTGCGCACGCCGTGGTCATCGGCGATCTCACAGGCGTCGTCCCATGACTGCTGGGCGGCGGTGAGCAGCTCGTGGGGCAGCAGCTCTTCGTCGATGTTGGCCGCCTGCTGGCGGTGCATGTCGAGCACCCGCAGCATGTGATCGGTGTTGGCGGCGTAGCCGGCGAACGGACC
>JANXVR010000249.1 GCA_025351565.1 Actinomycetes bacterium | reverse complement strand
GGCCAGGCCGATCCCCCGTTCGAGCCCAGGTGCGCGTTCGCGATCCCCGCGTTCCCGAAGGTCGGGTCGAGCGCCCCGTCCGGAAGATACCGAGCCAGCACGAAGTCACGGTGAGGTGAGAAAGACTGCAATGTCGCGACGACATCGCCATCCGCGTCGGAGGCGAACCCCAGGATCATCGTGTTCCGCGGGCTCGTCGTCCGGACGAGGCCTCCGCTCCCGAACCCGGGGTCGGGGGCTCCCCCCGAAGTGAAGCGGGCCAGGTCGCCCTCGACGTACAACTGCTGGCTGCCACCCCCCACCAGCACACTCCCATCGGGACCCGGGCCAACGGCGTAGACCAGCGTCTGCGAACCGCCCGGGTCGACACTGGCTAGACCCTGATCGCCGAACCCGGTGCGCAGCACTCCGTTCCTGGAGACCTCGCTCGCAATGATGGCACTATCGAGAGAACCACCGAGCAGGATCCTCCCGTTCGGGCCGGGGGCCATGGCACGCAGCGCGAAGTTCGACTCCCCTCCAGGCGCGGGCAGCGTCGCGCTGCCGTCCGTTCCGAACGAATGGTCGACCGAGCCATCGGTGTTGAAACGAACTAGCTGCAGTGCGGTATCGCTCAGTTGGCTGCCCAGGAGCACGATCCGACCGGTGTCCTGCAACGCGAGCTGACCCTGCCAGCCCTGGAGCTTGCCATACCTGCCGAAGCTGAAGTCGCGCGTCCCATTCGGGAGGAAGCGCGTCACGGCCGCGAAGTAACGGCCGGTCTGGTCAAACGCCCTGGTACTTGTGATGATCTTCCCGTCGGGCTGTACCACCATCGAGTCGATCTGCGCATAGGACCTTCCCGGATAAGCGATAGTCAGCTTCCCACCGGCGTGGAAGGAGTTGTCAAGGGTACCGTCGGTGTTGTAGCGGAGGATCTCCACGTTCGCGGTCCAAGGATCGGAGGCCCACACCGACGTGCCGGCGACCAGGATCTTCCCGTCCGGCTGTATGGCCATAACCGAGACCTGGTCGGCACCACCGTTGAAGTCGGCGGTCGCGCTCCCGCCGACACCGAACCCCGGGTCGAGTCCGCCACCGGATGCCTGCGCGGGGCCGGCGAGCATGAGCATCGTTCCCAGCGAGAACGCAAGACCGAACGTCACCGTTCGCGGACGAAGACGCATGATCCTTCTCCTTCGTGCGGATGATGAAGCGGGGGATGCTGCCCAACGCACTCTAGCCCCGCGACCCCGAGGCCGCAATGGGCCGGAAGTCCGGGGCGGTCCCTATGTTCGGCCGAGCCGCCGGCAGCGTCTACTTGCTGAGCAGGCCGCCGAGCACGCCGCCGGCCACCCCTGCGGTGGCTTCGCCCTGCACCAGGTAGGGCTGCAGCGCGCCCGCCAGTCCGGCTAGGGTGAGGGTCTGGAGCCATACGCGGCCGGGGCCGGTGAGCTTCGCCAGGAACAGGCCGTCGCCGCCGAAGATCTTGTTCTTGATGCCGGGGACGGTTGTGATCTCGAACGGAACGGTCGCCTGGAACATCGCGACGTGGCCGGGGTGCACCCGCAGCATCTCGCCCGGCTGCAGGTCGTAGACGATGACCTCGCCGTCGATCTCGACCCATGCGTCCGCGGTGCCGGCCATCTTCTGGAGCACGAAGCCGTCGCCGCCGAAGATCCCCGCGCCGAGCTTCTTCTGGAACCCCATCGTGAGCTCGATGCCCTCGGTCGCGCAGAGGAACCCGTGACGGTGGACCATCAACTCCTGCCCGGGCGCGATCTTGACCGGCAGGATCTCCCCCGGCAGCTTGGTCGCGAACGCGACCATCCCGGGGCCGCCCTGCGCCTCGTACTCGGACATGAAGAGCCCGCCGCCGCCGACCGCGCGCTTGAGGACGCCCATCATGCCCTTCGCTCCGCCGGTCTGTGTGGTGGTCTTGAGCTGGATGGTCTGGGTCATCCATGCGAGCTCGCCCGCCTCGGCGACCAGTTTGTCGCCGGGGTTCAGCTTCGCCTCGAGTACCGGCAGAACCGTGCCCTTGATCTCAACGTCCACGTCGGCCTCCTCGGACCTCTCGGGTATCGGTCAAGTATCGGCCGGATCCTCGGATAAGTTGCGCAGGATCGCGGCTTTTCGCGATCCTCCAGGGGCTCAGGGGCCGGCCGTGGTCCCGAAGATCAGAGACTCGTTCCCGTTCGCGTCGTAGAGCGTGAGCACGCTGCCCGACACCTTGTAGGACGCGGCTTGGCCGAGCAGCGTGACGTAGGCGGACTCGGCGCGCATCGCGGGTTCCGGACCGCCCATGGCTGTGCTGGCCAGCGGCCCTATCGAGAAGCTGCCATCCGAGCCGGCCGCGTAGGGACCGCTGTAGGAGTTCACGCCGCTGTTGCCCGAGATCTTCCCCGCGGCGAAGCCCGCAGTGATGGTGAAGTCGGCGGGGTTCAGCGAGTTGAGGGTCCACCCCGTGAGCTTCCAGTTCGTCCCGTCCAGCGAGCCGCCGGCGTCGCTCGAACAACCGGTCAGCGCGCCTAACCCCACCGCCACGAGAACGACCGCAGCCAGTGCTTTCGATATGCGGGTCATGCCGTCTCCAGGATGTACCTCATCGACTGACAGGATCAGGTCGCCGCCATCCCAGGGCGCCCATCCGCTGGAGACCGAAGCGCTGGTAGAACCCCACCATCTCGTCGTCGCACACGAGGTC
>JANXVR010000229.1 GCA_025351565.1 Actinomycetes bacterium | reverse complement strand
GCCCTGGGTTCGCATGACCTCGGCGACGATCGCTCGCCGTTGGGGGGTCATCCGCAGGCCCCGGCTCCGCAGGAGCTCCATCACGTTCCCGAAGTCGTGCACGGTCGATTCCATGGGCCGGGAGTCTAGCAGCGACTTGCAGGTGCAAGAATCTTCAGCGGCCGGCGATCGTCTCGGCCCGGATCGCGGCGTCCTCGCCCACGCCGTAGAGGAGCGAGGACTTGCGCTTGCGAAGGAAGTGCGTAGCGCTCGAGGTAGGCCACGATGTCGTCGCGCGGCATGAAGCCGTCGGGCGGCTGGTTGCAAGCCCGGCCTGGCCGCCGCCGACCACCGCCACATCGACCGTTTCCATCGGCCGAGCTTGCTGTCCGCCGATCCGCGGGAGGAGTCGATCAGCCGGGCGCTAGCATGCTTCGCCATGACGGTGTTGGTGACGGGCGCGTCGGGGCTCATCGGGCGGGCGCTGGTGCCGCTCCTGGCCGCGCGCGATGAGGTCCGCGCGTGTATCCGCGACCCGCGGGCCTCGAACCCCTTGCAGGAGTTGGGCGCCAAGGTGACGCTCGGCCGCCTGGAGGATGCCGACGCGCTGGCCCAGGTCTGCGGCGGCGTGTTCACGATGTTCCACCTGGTTGGGGGACTCCAGCAGCCGGACGATCACGAGGTGTTCCACGCCAACCACGGGTCCGTCATGGTCGCCATCCAGGCCGCGAAGGCGACCGGCGTCCGGCGGTTCGTGCTGGTCTCGGCCGCGGGCGCCGACCTCGGGTCGTCGAACGCCTATCTGCGAGCGAAAGGGTTCGCGGAAGAGGCCGTCGTGAACTCGGGTCTGGAGTTCGCGGTGGTTCGGTCAGCCCATGCATACGGGCTGGGCGGTCTGTGGTTCGCCTCGGCCGTGCAGGGGGCCGCGAGCGAGCCGCCGTTCGTGCCGGGGGACGGACGGCAGGAGCTGGCGCCGGTCTTCGTCGACGATCTGGCGCGCGTGCTCTTGGCCGTCGACGACGCTCGCGACCTGAGCTCGGGGACCTACTCGCTCGAGGGGCCGGATGTCCTGTCGGCCGACGGGTTGGCCGCTGCCCTGCGGGGCGACGATCATGTTCCCGAGCACGGGGTCGGGCTCGCCGCGAGCGCTCGGCTGAACGAACTCCTGGAGGTCACGCTGGCGCCGGCTGCCGCCGACCTGTTCGAACGGCCGAGCCGGGCGTCCGCGACGCCCGAGGCCCCCGACGCCGCCGCCGTCTTCGGCGTGGGCATGACCCCTCTGGCTGAAGGGGTTCGCCGGACGCTCGAACGCGCCGCGCCGCCGGGGAGCGGGTAGCATCCGCCGATGATGGAGTTCGTCTCGCTCGAGGTGTCCGAGGGTGTCGCCGTGGTCCGCTTGGACCGCCCGCCCGCCAACGCGATCGACCTCCAGATGGGGCTGGAACTCCAGGAGGCGTTCCGCGAGGCCGGCGGGCGCGCGGATGTAGGCGCGATCGTGCTGACGGGGGGGCGCAAGCTCTTCGCTGCCGGCGCCGACATCAAGGCGATGGCGACCTTCGGCCCGCAGGAGATCGCTCCGGTGGTGAGCGCGCTGGGGGATGCCTGCGACCTCCTGGCGTCCCTGCCGAAGATCTCGATCGCGGCGGTGAACGGGTACGCGCTAGGTGGGGGCTTCGAACTGGCGCTGGCCGCGGACCTGCGGTACCTGGCCACGGACGCCACCGTCGGGCAGCCCGAGGTGAACCTCGGTGTGATCCCCGGCGCCGGTGGCACGCAGCGGATCGTTCACCTGGCCGGCGCCGGGGTCGCCCGAGACCTGGTGTACACGGGCCGGATCGTCGCGGCAGAAGAGGCGCACCGGCTCCGTCTCGCCGAACGTGTGGCCGAGCCCGACGCCGTTCTCGAAACGGCCCTGGCGGATGCCAGGCGGTTCGCCGCCGGCCCTCGGAACGCGCTGGCCGCCGCGAAGGCCGCCATCGATGCCGCCGTCGTCGCACCTGGCTCCCCCGGCCTCGCACGGGAGAAAGCTCTGTTCACCGCGCTGTTCGGGGGAGCGGAGCAGCGTGAAGGCATGGCCGCCTTCCTGGAGAAGCGCCCTCCGAACTTCCAGGCCTGAGCCGCCGCGACGCCTCGCTCGGAACCTATGCATATCCCCGGGTTACCCCCGGATGGAATGAACCCGGGCATACGGTCGTTCGAACAACCTACGGGGGCCGGGTGTAACCCCGGCGCACCCTCGAAAGGATGTGGATGACGTGAGCGAACAGGGGTACAAGGGGGCCGCGATCCGATCGCTGCCGCGCCCGACGAAGCAGTACACGACCGGCCGTGTCTGCGGCCAGCAAGGCTGCGAGACGAAGCTGTCCGTCTACAACAAGTGGGCGTTCTGCTGGCAGCACGAGCCCGTTCACAGCTATGTGCCGCGCGGTAAGCGCAGGAGCCGCAAGGCCGCCGCGTAGTCACGGGCCGTTCGGCCTCCGCCGTTCGGCCGTACGTGCGCGGAGCGGGTCAAGCTCGCCTGGGGGTGAGCCGATGCTCTTGGGGACCGCTCCCCCCGAGAGGCGAAAACCGAAGATGCCCAAACCGACCGCCGAACCTCCCGCTATGCGCGAGGGCGACTGTCCCTTCTGCGAGCGCACCGTCCTCGTCTACGAGGAGCCGCCCCGCTGTCCGCTCTGCGCCTGCCCGCTCGACGACACCAGGATGCGTCCGTTCGTCTTCCCGTCCGAGCGTCAGGCGGAGATGGACTAGCGCAGTTCAGCGGGGCGGCGTCCCCGCGTGGAGCTGATGAGTTCGATCTGCTGGGCCCCTCGGAGATCCTCCACGGTGATGCTGCGTTCTTCGACCTCGCCGCTCACCAGGAGCGCGGCCCGTCCCGTTCCCGGCAGCAGCCCGCTGGAGAGCGGCGGGGTATACCAACGGCCGTCGATCCGAACCGCGAGGTTCGCGATGGTGGACTCCGTCACCTCGCCGCTGATGTTGACGAGGATGATGTCTCCCGCCTCCGGGTGACGCGCGCGGGCTGCTTCGTACCGGGTGCGCAGGCTCGTCTTGTGGAACAACATCGGATCCGATGGGTCCACGCCGGCGTCGTCGATCTCCAGGAGCACCGGCCTTCCATCCTCGTCGGCCAGGTGACCGACCACGACCTCGAAGTGTCCGTCGCGAGGAAGGCGAACCCGAACGCGAACCGGCCGTTCCGCCTCTGCTGCGGCGGTCTCGAGCGCGGCCGTGAGCGCGCCCAGGTCCAGCCGGAACCCGAAGTACGCTGCGGATCCGGCCAGCCGTTCCAGATGTTCTTCCAGTTGGTGGATCGGGTGGCCGGGGTCGCGGCGCATGGTCTCCAGCAGGTCGAACGGCGGGCGTCGGGCGGTGAGGACGCGCGCCTTGGCCACGGTTTCGTCGAACTCGGCACCGGCGGATGAGTCCCACGTGATGCCGCCACCCACCCCGTACTCAGCGGCCCCCGTCTCGCCGTCGACGAGCACGGTTCTGATGGCAACGTTGAACGAGGCGCGCGGCCCCTCGGCGCCGGCCGGAGCCAGGTATCCGACCGCGCCGCAGTAGACGCCGCGCGGCGCGTCCTCCAGTTCGCTGATGAGCTCCATGCTCCGGACCTTCGGCGCCCCGGTGATGGAACCGCTTGGGAAGAGCGCGGCGAAGATCTCCGGGACGCCCGTGCCATCCTCCAGCTCCGCGGTCACGGTCGAGGTCAGCTGCCACACCGTTTCGTAGCGCTCCGGGGCGAATACCTCGGTCCATCGAACCGAGCCCGTCCGTGCGATGCGGCCAAGGTCGCTCCGCAGCAGATCCACGATCATGGCGTTCTCGGCCCGATCCTTGTCCGAGGAAGCCAGGCGGGCGGCCCGGTCTCGGTCTTCAGCGGGCCAGCGGCCCCTGGGCGCGGTGCCCTTCATCGGCCGCGTGGTGATGGTGTTCCCGTCTAGCCGGAAGAACAGCTCGGGCGAGGCGGAGCAGATCCGGTAGCGGCCGAGGTTCAGGTAGGCCGCGTGCGCACCCCGTTGCGCGAAGCAGAGATCGCGGTACAGCCCGCGTTCGTTACCTTCGATCTGCGAGCGGAGACGGAGCGTGTAGTTGATCTGGTAGGTCTGCCCGGCGGCGATGTGCTCGCGGACGCGGGCGATCGCGCGGTCGTAGGACGCGCGGTCCACGGACGGGAGCCATCCCTCCGCCGGGCCGTCCACCCCCTCGCGTGGCTCGGGCAAGGTCGAGTCCTCCCGGCGCTGGAACATCGCGAACCACGCCAGCGGCAGCCGCGAGAACGGGTCGCCCTCCGGCCGGCTCCGCACGACGAGCGAGGGATCGAACCCCGGCGCGGCCTCGTAGGCAACGAACCCGGCGACCCAGAGCCCTCGAGCCGCCGCCGCTTCGGCCGCTTCCAGGGCCGACAGGACCTCGCCCGGTCGCACGGCCTCAACCACGCCGACCGGTTCGCTCAGCCGGAACGACGGGGACGCTCCGGTGAGGTCGTCGAACCGCGCCTCGATCATCGGGTCCGGTCTGCCGCTAGCCCCGCCGCTTCGCGAGTTCGGAGATGAGTGCCGGGACCACGACGAGCGCGTCTCCGACGACCCCCAGGTCCGCCACGCGGAAGATCGGTGCGTCCGCGTCCTTGTTGATCGCGATGACGAACTTCGACCCCTTCATCCCGACCAGGTGCTGGAGGGCTCCGCTGACCCCGATCGCCATATAGACGTCGGGTTTGACCGTCTTGCCGGTCTGGCCGACCTGATGGCTGTAGGAGATCCATCCCGCGTCCACGATCGCGCGGGTCGCACCCACGGCAGCCCCGCCGATAGCATCGGCGAGCTGGTGCAGGAGGGAGACGTTGGCCGGATCCTGGAGTCCACGCCCTCCGGACACCACGACCTTGGCCTCCTCGAGCTTGGGCCCGACCGAGGGTTCATCGTGCCGCTCGGTTCGCCGGACACGCTTGCAGCCGTCGGGGATCTCGACGTCCACCGGCACCACCTTCGCGGCGCCGCCCACAGCCTCGGCCACGAACACCTTGGGGCTCACGATGACCAAACGCGGGGTCGGTCCTTCCAGCACCACATCGACGAGCAGCGTGCCGCCGCCGATCTCCGCTCTGACCGTGTCCGGGCCGGCGATGTCCGTGGCGTTCGCCATGAGGGTGCTTCCGAGCTTGGCTTGGAGACGGCCGGCCACGTCGCGGGCGCCGTAAGTGGAGGGGAAGAGGATGAGATCGGGGCTGTGCGTTGCGGCCAAGGCTCCGAGCGCGTGCGCCGCCGGTTGCGCCAGGAAGTCGGCGTACACGGCGTCGTCCGAGGCGAAGACGGTGGCTGCCCCGTGGGTGCCCAGCTCCGACGCCGCCGACGTGGCGCCTGGGCCCAACGCGACCGCCTCGGCATCGCCCAGCTGGCGCGCCTTGGCCAGGAGTTCCAGCGTGGCCTGCGTCGGCCCGTCCGGGGTGAGTTCGGCGAAGACCCAGACCTTCATCTAGATCACCTTCGCTTCCGCGAGAGCATCGGCGATGCGGGCGGCGGTGTCCTCGCCGGCCTCGATGACCACCCCACCGGTCTTCGTGGTCACCGGGGTGACCGCGCTGACGCGTTGGGTAGGGGCCACGACCGAGGGCTCCAACCCGAGGTCTGCCACCGAGCGCTGCTCGAGCGGTTTGGCTTTCGCCGACATGATCCCTTTCAAAGTGGGATATCGGGGTTCGGTCGCGCCGGCGGTGACGGTGATCACGGCAGGCAGGGGGCACTCGACCACGTCGTAGCCCGTCTCCGTCTGTCGCTCGATCCGCGCCACGCCGTTCGTGACCTCGATCTTTCGGGCGAACGTCGCGCTGGGTACATCCAGCAGTTCCGCCACGGCCATCGGCAGCGTGCCGGTGTACCCGTCGGCCGACTCAACGCCCGCGAGCACCAGATCGAACCCGGCTTGCGCGGCTGCTGCCGCGAGCACGCGCGCGGTGCCCAGCGCGTCGGCGCCGCGCAGGAGCGTATCCGAGACGAGCACCCCCGCGTCGGCGCCCATGGCGAGCGCGCGCCGAACCGCCGCGCCCGCCCCCTCGGGGCCCATCGAGATCGCCGTGACGGTACCGCCCGCATCGGCAGCCAGCTGGAGCGCCGCCTCCACGGCGAACTCGTCGCCGGGGTCGAGCGTCCCGTCTCCGGATCGATCCATCAGGAAGTCCGGGCCAAGGCGCGGCTGCCCACTCGGGTCGACGACGGACTTGACCAATACCACGACGTTCACGGTGAGCCTCCCGGATGCACGCTTGAGGGTGGTTGAGACCGGCAGGATACCCAGCCGGCTGCGGTAGCCTCAGGTCCATGGGTCACTCGGTCTTGGTCGCCATGTCCGGAGGGGTCGATTCCTCCGTCGCCGCCTGCCTGCTCCAGGAACAGGGCTACGAGGTCCTCGGTTCCCACATGAACCTCGTTCACCTGGACGGGGTGGAGCACGGGTGCTGCGGACCCTCGGCCCGGGCCGACGCCGCCGAAGTGGCCCGGATCGCCGGGTTCGCGTTCGAGATCGCGGACATGTCCGCGGAGTTCGAGTGGTCGGTTATCGCGGACTTCTTCGCCGAGCACGAGGCCGGGCGAACCCCGAACCCGTGTGCGCGCTGCAACGGCGAGATCAAGTTCGGCGCCTTCCTGCGGCGCGCCGACGAACTGGGGATCGACTTCGTCGCCACCGGCCACTACGCGGTGAACGTCCGGGACGCGAGCGGCGCGTGGCACCTGCGCCGGGGCGCAGACCGAGCGAAGGATCAGACGTACATGCTCCACATGCTGGGTCAGCGCGAACTCTCGCGATCGCTGTTCCCCGTCGGGGGCATGCCGAAGGCCGAGACCCGCGCGCACGCCGAGCGCTTCGGGCTGCCGGTGGCATCGAAGCCGGATTCGCAGGAGCTCTGCTTCGCGCCCGCGGGTGATGCCGGAGCGTTCGTCCGGGCGCACGCGGCGAGCATGATCGCGCCGGGGGGAACCGTGGTCGACCCCGATGGCACCGTGCTGGCCGAGCACGACGGAACGTTCGCGTTCACGGTTGGCCAGCGCCGGGGGCTCGGCGTGGCGGCCGGCGTCCCCGTCTACGTCGCGGAGATCGACCCGGCTGCCAACCGGGTCGTGGTGGGGCCCGAAGAGCTGCTGGCCCGTCGCGGGCTGGAGGCGGACCGCGCCAGCTGGACCTCGGGCGAACCACCCGCGGGTCCGTTCGAGGCGGACGTACGGATCCGGTACAAGGGCGATGACGCGCCGGCCGTGATCGAGCCTACGGACGGGGGACGGACCTTCAACGTCACGTTCCGGTTCCCCCAGCGCGCCGTCGCCCCGGGCCAGAGCGCGGTCATCTACCGGGGCGATGACCTCTTAGGAGGCGGGCGCATCCTTCGTTCGGTTCGCTGAGGCGGGTCCGCTCCGCGGGTGCGTGGGTGGGCTCGACTATCATCGGCGTCCCCGAGGTGCGATGAGGGACCCGCGTGAAGCGACTGCGCCGCCGACCCAAGAGCTTCGATATCCAGGTGCAGGACCTGACCCTGCACATCACCGCGTCGGACGACTACGCCGAGGAGTCGCGAGCGGCCGCCCTCGGTTTCTGGGAGCAGCTGCAGTCCTACGGGTTGCGGTTCCCCGAGTTCCGCCAGAGCAAGCGCCCGCTGACGATGGTCGCGGCCGACGCGCCGGAGATCGTGAAGGAGATGCTGGGGAGCGCGGCCGACGCGGGCGTGGGCCCGATGTTCACCTTCAGGGGTGCGGTGGTGGACCAGGTCGGGCGCTTCCTCAGCGAGTCCATGTCCGAGGTCACGGTGGCCTGCGACGGGGACTACTTCCTGTTGGCCAAGAAGCGTCTCCGCCTGGGCGTGAAGCGCCACGGCGGAGTGCCGATCACCGTGGCCATCGAACCCGATCCTCACGGGGTGGGGGTCTCCACCACGCTAGGGCGCGGGCGCGGCGGCGAGGGTCCGGACGGGCTGGCCGTTATCGCGCAGACCTGCATGCTGGCCGACGCCGCCGCTGCCGGCGTACAGGCCGTGCTGCCCAAGCCCGGGGGTTTCGATCTGGCGCTCCGGTACCTACAGCAGGTTCGCGGCGTCCAGGGCGGGGTGATCGTGGTCGGGGACCGGATCGGCGTGGCCGGCGCGGTGGAGATCACGGAGTGAGCACCGACCGCGAGCTCGCCGCCGCGAAGCTCCGGGTGGAAGAACTTCGGTCGCTGATCGAGCATCATCGCTATCGCTATCACGTCCTGGACGATCCCGAGGTGGCGGACGCCGACTTCGACCTCCTGATGACCGAGCTGCGCGACCTGGAGGATCGGTTCCCGGAGCTTCAGAGCTCGGATTCGCCCACGCTGACCGTCGGCGGCTCGCCGGCCGATCTGTTCGCCCCCGTGATCCACCGCGCACCCATGCTCTCGCTGGATAACGCGTTCAACTTCGAGGAGCTGGACGCGTGGGCCGATCGCGTGAGCCGGGGCGGGGGGGAGGGTGCCAGGTTCGCGTGCGAGTTGAAGATCGACGGCGTCGCGTGCGCGCTCACATACGAGCGGGGCGTGCTGGTCCGGGCGGCCACGCGCGGCGACGGCCGGGTGGGCGAGGACATCACCGCCAACGTTCGAACGGTGGAAGGCATCCCCCGCACGCTGTCCCTGCCCGATCCGCCGGCGGTCATCGAGGTGCGCGGCGAGATCTACTTCCCCGTGAAGGCCTTCGACGCACTCAACCGCACGCTAACCGCGGCCGGGGGCCGGGCGTTCGCGAATCCCCGCAACGGTGCCGCCGGTTCGCTCCGGCAGAAGGATCCGCGGGTGACGGCCGCCCGCCCACTCCGGTTATGGGTGCACTCCTTCGGGGCGGCCGACGGGGTGTCGTTCGATTCCCATTTGGGGTTCCTGGCGTGGGCGTCGGAGGCTGGGCTGCCGGTTCCCCCGACCACGGAGGCGCACGATTCCATCGACGGCGTGAAGCAGTTCCTGACCCACTGGAAGGGGCGCCGGCACAGCGTCGACTGGGAGATCGATGGAACGGTGGTCAAGGTCGATCAGATCGCGCTGCAGCGGGAGCTCGGGACCACCTCGAAGGCACCTCGGTGGGCCATCGCCTACAAGTTCCCCCCGGAGGAACGCACGACGGTGCTGGAGCGCATCGATGTCCACACCGGCCGAACCGGCAAGGTAACGCCGTTCGCGGTGCTCGATCCGGTAGTTGTTGGGGGTGTCACGGTGACGTTCGCCACGTTGCACAACGAGTCGGAGGTGCATCGCAAGGACGTGCGGCCGCGCGACACGGTGATCGTCCGGCGCGCCGGCGACGTCATCCCCGAGATCGTCGGTCCGGTCCTGACCAAGCGGAAACGAGGGACAAAACGGTGGGCCATGCCTGCGGCCTGTCCCTCGTGCGGAACCCCGTTGATCCGCCCCGAGGGCGAGGTCGACCACCGATGTCCGAACAAACGCGGGTGTCCCGATCAGGGGATCGAGTGGCTGTTCCACTTCGCCGGCCGCGGGGCCATGGACATCGAGCACCTCGGCTACAAGACCGCGATCTTGCTGCTGGAGAAGGGGTTCATCCAGGACCCGGCCGACATCTACGCTCTGAGCGCCGATATGCTGGCCGAGCTCCCCGGCTTCAAGGATCGATCCATCACCAACCTCCTGGACCAGATCCAGGAGTCGAAGGATCGACCGCTCTGGCGTCTCCTGGTCGGCCTCAACATCCGGCACGTGGGGACGCACGTCGCGCAGGTGCTGGCCGCGGCGTTCGGATCC
>JANXVR010000068.1 GCA_025351565.1 Actinomycetes bacterium | reverse complement strand
GTCGAGCTTGCGCGCGTTCGCCGAAAGCCGCCCCAGGAGATCGTTGCGGTCGTCTGAGGGCATCTCGCGGGTTCGCTCAAGCGTGAGTGACAGCCCCAAGATGGATGTCAGGGGAGACCGGAGTTCGTGGGAGACGGCGGCTAGGAACGTGTTCTTCATCTCATCCAGCGCCCGGAGTCGCTCGGCGGCATCGCGCTCGCGCTGCTCGGAATCCCGAAGGGTCTGTTCGGCAAGCTTGCGCTCGGTCACGTCGAAGATGACCCCTTGGAGGAACCGTGGGGCGCCGCTCTCATCCCGGATGATCGTGGTCTCGTCATGCACCCAGATGGTGCGGCCGTCGCGCGTGATCAACCGGTAGTCCGCCTTCCAAGGCTCCTGGTCGACGAGCGCGCCCTGGTAGGTCTTCGTGATCAGCTCGCGGTCGTCCTGGTGGGCGACCTTGAGCCACAATCGCGGATCGTCTATCCATTCCTGCGGTGTGTAGCCGGTCATCTCGAAGACGTGCGGGCTGATGTAGATGGTTCGCATGCTTGGATCGGCGGCATCGACATAGATCACGGCGGGAACGTGCTCGACGATCGCTCGGTATCGCTCTTCCGCCTCGTGGAGTTGGTACTCGACCACCTTGCGTTCGGTGATGTCCTGGAGGATGCCCTGGCTCTGTCGAGAGGCACCGTCTTCGCCGCGGATGATGACGGCCTCGTCTCGGATCCATCGAACGCTTCCGTTCTTATGGAAGATCCTCAGCTCCACCGCCATCGGTTCCTCGGACATGTAGTGCTGTTCGTTGGCGAGGTTCACACGATCCCGATCTTCGGGATGAACCATCCTCCGCCACAGGTACGGGTCGGATCTCCACTCGAGCGCCGAGTAGCCGAGGATCGCCTCGACCTGCGGGCTGATATACGAGGTCGGCCAGACGTCCTCCCACGAAGGGTCGTAGGTATCCACGTAGGTGATGGCGGGCAGTTGCTCCACCAGACGCCGGAACCGCTCCTCTGCTTCGCGGAGCTGCTGCTCGGTTTCCTTGCGCTCAGTGATGTCAGAGCGAACCCCCTGCCAGTACAAGGGCTTGCCGGTCCCGTCGAGTATCCGCTGCGCCTCGTCGTGTACCCACACCCAACGTCCATCGCGCGTCCGCATCCGGTATTCGATGGAGTGGGTCTCGCCGGTGGCGTTCGTCCGCGCGTCCTCCGCGCGCACACGTTCGGCGTCGTCCGGATGAAGGGAGCGCTCCCAGATGTCACTCGTCCACTCCTTGGCCGAGTAGCCGAGGATCGTCTCGATCTGGGGGCTCATGTACATCGTTTCATGCGGGGCCTCGGTGGATGTCATGAAGGTTGCGGCCGGGAGCTGTTCGATGAGCGTGCGGTAGCGGTTCTCCGTCTCGGTCAGGCGCTCTGCGGTGTGGACACGTCCGATCGCAGCGCCGAGAGTCGAGGCGACCACGCCGAGTGCTCCTACCTCGGAGGGCTGCCACTCGCGCTCCACCTCGCACTGGTCCAGACCGATGAAGCCCCACCATTCACCGCCGACGAAGATCGGGACCGCAAGGCTCGACCGGACGTCTTCGGCCTCCAGCCATTCACGATGGCGAGGCTCGAGCTTGCTGGCCAGTCCCGTAACCGCGGCGCCCTGTGGGAGGAGGGTCTCCCAATCGGCGTAGCCATCTTCGTATGGATATCCGGCGTTGTACGGTTCGTGCAGGGTGGGCTGGACGCCCGGTGCGCTCCACTCGAAGACCTTCGTCATGGTGAGCCGGCCGTCCTCGAGCCGGTCATTGCGGAAGACGAACGCGCGGCTGGCACCGTCCGCCTCGCCTACCCGAGCGAGTACCTCGTCGACGCACTCGACCCAGGAGGAGGCTCGCAGGAAGCGCTCGGCCGCGAGTGCGGCTGTTTGGAGGATCTGGTCACGACGTTCCAAGGCCCCCTGTGCCGTCTTGCGTTCGCTGATATCGGTGAGGACGCCTTGCCAGACCCACGCCCCTCCAGCTCCTTCGACCTGTCTTGCCTGATCATGGACCCAGATCGTGACGCCGTCCCGACGCATCCATCGGTATTCGATATCGAACGGGTCGCCCGTTCGGTTCGTTCGATCTGATTCCTCGCGGACCCGGTCCCGGTCCTCCGGGTGTATCTGCCGCAACCAGAGTCCCGGGTCGTCGAGGCGCTCCTGAGGAGTGAATCCGAACACGCTCTCGTACCGGGGGCTGATGTAGAGCGCGGTGCTGAACTCGTCGACGGCGTCGATATAGACGACAGCGGGGAGCTGTTCCACGAGCGTGCGGTAGCGGCGCTCCGCGATCTCGAGATCCTGGAGTGTCAGACGGCTCTCCGTCACGTCGATCATCACGCCCTGGTACTGGGGAAGGTCGTCGGTTCCCGGCGTGAAAGGAGTTGCCTCGTCTCTGATCCAACGGAGGTCGCCATCCTTGCGGTACATGCGGTAGTCCGCGCTGAAACGGGCGCCGATGCGCGTCGCGTCACGCCACGCTTCCAGGACCCGGTCTCGGTCGTCGGGGTGAGCAAGGGTGGCCCAGAGCTCCGGGTTCTCATCCCATTCCTCGGGCGTGTAGCCCAGGAGTTGCTCGATCTGCGGGCTGATGTAGGTAGCGGGTGCGATGCCGCGCTTACCCGCGGGATCCCATACGTACGACACCGTCGACACGCGCTCGACGATCGTGCGGTAGCGATCTTCGGCGGCGTGCAGTTGCTGCTCGATCCGCAGGCGCTCTGCGTGCTCCTTCCTGGCCCCACGCCAGCGAAGAACCGCGAGCGTGCCAACGCCGGCGAACCCGACGGCGAGCATCGCCTCTAGGTCCGCCGTCGACAATGGGAGGGTGGCGCTCATCCAGCGTGCGATGGCGTCATAGACGCCGAGCCCCAGGCCCACGGCGAAGACGGCCACGCAGATCGCCGTGACCACGAGGAGGTCGCGGCGATCGGTACGTCGCCCAGGCTTGCCCGACGGCCGTTCGCGATCCAGCACTAGGGTTGGATTATCGACCGGCCTCGGTACCACCTGTACTGGCCCGTTCGGGGCCTACCATTTCAGGAGCGGGGTCATTTCCATGGCCGTTCCGAACTAGTCCGTGCAGCCGCGATCAGAAGCGGGAGAGCTCGAGCATCTCGCGATAGATCTGGTCGGGCTCGGGTTCCATGAATGCGTGCTCAAGGGCCTCCGCGAACGGCATCGCCGGAACATCCGGTCCGCCCAGACGGACGATCGGTGCGTCCATGTCGAACATGGCCTCTTCGGCGATGGTTGCCGCGATCTCAGCCCCGGCGCCGTAGGTTCGGTTGTCCTCGTAGACGACCATGGCTTTCCCGGTCTTGCGAACCGAATCCAGGATGGTGCCGGTGTCCAGCGGGTTGATGCTCCGTACATCGATGACTTCCGTCGATACGCCCTCGTCCTCGGCCAATCGGTCAGCCGCCTCCAGGCAAAGATGGAGCGAGTACCCGTAACTCACGACGGTCAGATCCTCGCCACGGCGCTTGACATCCGCAACGCCGATCGGGGTCAGGTAGGCGCCGTCCGGCACTTCCCCGGTCACCGCGCGATAGGTCTTCTTGTGTTCCAGGAAGAGCACGGGATCGGGGTCACGGAGAGCGCTGCGGAGCAAGCCTGCCGCGTCCTGCGGGGTGGACGGCATGAGCACCTTGAGCCCGGGAACATGGCCGTAGAACGCCTCGATGTTCTGCGAATGATAGAGCGCCCCATGGACGCCTCCGCCGCACGGCGCCCGGATGACCAGCGGGCAGGAGAAGTCGCCGTTGGAGCGATAACGCATCCGCGCTGCCTCGCTCACGATCTGGTCGAACGCCGGATGGATGAAGTCCGCGAATTCGATCTCCGCGACGGGGAGCAGCCCGTTCAAGGCCATCCCGATCGCGACGCCGATCAACCCGGATTCCGCCAGGGGCGTGTCGATCACTCGCCGGTCGCCGAACTCCTCTAACCAGCCGACCGAGATCCTGAAGACGCCGCCCCTCGCGCCCACGTCCTCGCCCATGAAGACGATCCGTTCGTCCGACGCCATCTCGTCGTGAAGGGCGTCGCGAACGGCGGTGACAACGTTCTTCAGCACCATCTAGGGATCCTCGGCGAACAGGTGGTCATACAGCGTGGCAGGGTCGGGATCAGGTGCGTCCCAGGCGCTCATGATGGCGCCGTCGATCTCCGCCTTGACGGCTGCGCGCAGCGCGTGATCCGCCTCGTCGTCGAGCAACCCTTGGGAGCGCAGGTATCCGGCGAACTCCATGATGGGGTCGTGATGACGAGCTTCCTCGACTTCCGCGGCGGCTCGGTAGGTCTTGTCGTCGTCGTCGGAGGTGTGTGGGAGAAGGCGGTAGGTCTTGCATTCGATCAGGGT
The DNA here is from genome assembly GCA_025351565.1 of Actinomycetes bacterium. GTDB lineage: Bacteria > Actinomycetota > UBA4738 > UBA4738 > HRBIN12 > JANXVR01. The sequence continues at coordinate 12,788 of JANXVR010000068.1, read as the reverse complement.
CGGGCCTTCCCCTCGCCGCGCACGGTCGTGGGCTTCCTGCATGGCGGCGTAGCATGCCAGGACGTCGTTCCCGTCCACCACCACTCCGGGGAAGCCGTACCCCTCGGCCCGGACGGCAACGTTCTTGATGGCCATCTGCTTGGATTGCGGAACGCTGATGGCATAGCGGTTGTTCTCACAGATGAAGACCACCGGGAGCTTGTGCACACCGGCGAAGTTGAGTCCTTCGTGCCAGTCGCCCTCGCTGGTGGCGCCGTCTCCGAACCAGCAAGTGGTGACGGTGTCCTCGCCGCGAAGCTTCGCCGCGTAGGCGATGCCAGCGGCGTGAGGGACCTGGGTCGCGATCGGCGAAGACCCGCTGATGATCCCCAGGCGCTTGCACCCCCAATGGGCCGGCATCTGTCGGCCGCCGCTGGAGGGGTCCTCGGCCTTGGCGAAGATCCCAAGGAAGACCTCGCGGGGAGTCATGCCGGCGGTGAGCACCACGGCGAGATCGCGGTAGTAGGGGAGCCAGACGTCGATCCCCTTGCGCATCAGCCAAGAGGTCCCGACCTGGCACGCCTCGTGACCCGCCCCGGGGATCACGAACGGGGCGCGACCCATCCGGTTCTGCCGGAGTGCCGCTTCATCTAGGAGTCGCGCCGTCAGCATGGTCCGATACATCGCCGCGAGGTCGTCGGCCGAGAGTCCGAGGGAACCGTGCTGGGTTGCGGCTTCCCGCGTGGACAACGATGCCTCCTGTTCGTCTGGCCGGATTCTACCCCCGGGCTCGGGCGGTTCTTACAGCGGCAGGCTGCCGGTCACGGAACATCGCATGGTGGCCGGACGTTGTCACCTGCGGGCGAGGCCCACCACACTTGTACATACGTGAGAGAAGGGCGGTCCACTGCATGAGCACCACCCAACAACATGTTGTCGAAGTCACCGACTCGGACTTCGAGGAAGTCGTGATCGAGGGATCCAAGTCCAGACCCGTGATCGTGGATCTGTGGGCCGAATGGAGTGGTCCGTGCAAAACCCTGGGGCCCATCCTTGAGAAGGTGGCCGGGGAGAGAGATGGCGCCTTCCTGTTGGCGAAGTTGGATGTGGATTCGAATCCGGGGATCGCGTCCGCGCTTGGAGCCCAGAGCATCCCTACGGTCGTCGCGTTCCGCGACGGTGAGCCGGTGACAGGGTTCGTGGGCGCCTATCCCGAAACAGAGGTCAATCGTTTTGTCGATTCGATCCTTCCTTCGGAGGCCGAGGTCATCGCAGAGGGCGCGAAGGCGCAGGAAGAGGCGGGGGATCTGGAGCAGGCCGAGCAGCGATATCGTGACGGGCTCGCGGCCGATCCTGACAACAAAGACGCGGCCATCGGGCTCGCGCGGATCCTGGCCGAACGAGGCGAGGACGATGCCGCCCACGACCTCGTTCGTCCGCACCTGCCGGACCCCGGCGCCGAGCGAGTGGAAGCGGTGATCCGTGTTCGGAGCTGGAGGACCCAGCCCCATGGAAGCATGCTGGACGAGGCGAAAGCCCTTGCCGGACATGGGCGGTGGCGCGACGGCCTGGACGGCATGATGGAGGCGCTCACGGACGATCGAGACGCCGCGCGCGCGGCCATGCTCGACGTGTTCGCGGTCTTGGGTGACGAGGATCCCTTGGTTCCGGACTACAGACGGAAACTGACGAACGCGCTGTTCTGATCCCTTCTCCGGACACGCCTGGTCAGATCGAGAGGGCTCCGGCAGCCTCGGCTGCTCCGGCCCACCACTGAGCCGGCGCGTGGGAGAAGGTCCAGCCGAACACCTCGGCCGCGTGTCGTTCGATGAGGGGACGCATCTCGGCGACACTCACCGGCCGGCCCGCCAGACGGGTGAGCGACGTCACGCCGTGATCGGGCAAGCCGCACGCCACGATCCCGTCGAACCACGCCAGGTCGGTTTCGCAGTTGAGCGCGAACCCGTGCAGGCTCACCCGAGCCCGCATGAGGCGCACGCCGATGGCGCAGACCTTGTCGCCCCCGGCGAACACCCCGGTCTGCACGTCCGGCCTCCGCTCCAGTGGAACCCCGATATCCCCGGCAGCCCTGATCACGACCTCTTCCATCCGGCGGAGGTGCGACCCGGCGTCCGGTTTCGGCCCGAGATCCACGATCGGATAGCCGACCAACTGACCGGGACCGTGGAAGGTGAACGAACCGCCTCTGTCGATGTAGCGGATGCCGGCGCCCCGCGTTTCAGCCTCTGCCGGGGTCCATACCAGGTGTTCGGGCTTCGCTCGCCTGCCCGCCGTGAACACCGGAGGGTGTTCGACCAGCAGCAGCGTGTCGGGGATCTCACCGCAGAGGCGGCGTTCCGCCAGATCGTGCATCCAGTGGTTCGCGGCGTCGTAGGGGACGGGTTCGTCCGGGATGAGGATCCAGGCGGGAACGTTCACGCGGTCAGAGCCCAAGATCCTCCGCGAAGTCCCAGGTCTCCAGGTTCTGCTTCACGCGGCTGAGGAATCGGGTAGCGGTCTCCCCGTCGACCACGCGGTGGTCCCACGACATGGAGATGTAGACCATGTGGCGAACCGCGATAGCGTCCTCCTCGACCACCACGGGGCGCTTCTGGATACCGTCGATCGACAGGATCCCCGAGTTCGGCTGGTTGATGATAGGGACGCTGAGGAGCGAACCGTAGGGCCCCGGATTCGTGATGGTAAAGGTGGCGCCGGTGACCTCGTCGGGCTTGAGTTCGTGCGAACGGGCGCGGGCGGCGAGATCGGCGAGCGCGCGCGCGATACCCACGGAGTTCATCCCGTCCGCCCCACGGATCACGGGCACGATCAGCCCTTGGTCGTAGCTGACGGCGATCCCCATGTTCACATACCGCCGGACCAAGATGTCCTCGCCTCGGAATTCGGCATTGACCATGGGGAACGCGAGCAACGCGTCCACCGTGGCCCGGGTAAGGAACGGCAGATAGGTGAGCTTCACCCCGTGTTGGGCTTGGAATGCGTCCTTCACGCGCGTCCGCAGCCGAACGAGGTTCTCGACGTTGACCTCGACCATCGTCCACGCGCGGGCCGCGGTCTGATTCGACGCCACCATGTGTTGCGCGATCGCGCGCCGGATATGCGTCACCGGAACCAGCTCTTCCCCGGCCCCCGCCACCGCCGGCGCTACCGGGACGGGCGCTACCGGGACGGACGTCACCGCGGTGGCGGCTGGCATCGAGGTCCCCGGCGCGGCACCGTCGGCAACGGCGGCCATCACGTCCTTCTTCGTGATCCTGCCCCCCGTGCCTGTTCCAGAGATATCACGCAGATCGATCCCGGACTCGGCTGCCAGCCGCCTCACCAAAGGGGATAGTATCTGCGACCGCGGCCCGTCATCTCGCGGCATGTCGGCCGAGGCAACGAGCGGAACCGCAGCCGGAGAGGATGTGGCTGCAGGCGGTTCGCCGGCGCCGGAAGCCGCAACCACAACGGACGAGACCGCCGGTGACCCTCCGCCTGCAGGCGCGTCCCCCGAGCCCCCCCCGTCCTCGGCGATCTCCGCGATATCGGTCTTTACGGCAACGGTCGCCCCCTCGGCGACCAGGATCTTCGAGACGACCCCGGACACGGGCGAAGGAACCTCGGTGTCCACCTTGTCGGTGGAGATCTCGAAGAGCGGCTCGTCCCGCTCGATGTGGTCGCCTTCTTGCTTGAGCCACTTGAGGATCGTGCCCTCGATGATGGTTTCGCCGAGCTGTGGCATCTGGATCATCGTCACGTCACGAGCCTCCTCACCAGGCCGCCAGCTTATCGGCGGCGGCTTCGATGTCTGCGACCTGCGGCAGGAACGCGTCCTCGAGCGTGGGGGAGAACGGCACCGGCAAGTTCGGCGGAGCTAGGCGGATCACGGGCGCGTCCAGATGCTCGAAGGCCCGTTCGGCGATGATCGCTGCGACCTCGGACCCGATCCCTAGGAACTTGTAGGACTCGTAGAGCACCAAGGCTCTGGATGTCTTCTCGATGGACCGGAGCACGGTCTCCTCGTCCAGAGGGTAGACCGTCCGAAGGTCGATCACCTCGGCGGACACTCCTTTGGCCTCAAGCGATCCGGCGGCCTCGAGCGCCTTGTGGACCATCGCGCCGTAGGTGACGATGGTCAGGTCCGTGCCCTCGCGCTTCACGGCCGCCTTGCCGATCGGAACCGTCACGTCCGGGTCCGTGGAGACCTGTTCCTTGATCCGGCGGTAGAGCCATTTGTGTTCCAGGAACATCGTGGGGTTGTCGTCTCGGATGGCCGACTTCAGCAATCCTTTGGCGTCGGACGGGAACGCCGGACACATGATCTTCAGTCCCCCCGCATAGGCGAACCACGGCTCCGGGTTTATCGAATGGAAGCTCGATGCGCGCACCCCGCCGCCGCTTGGCCCGCGGAGTACGACGGGCAGCGGCACTCCTGCCCGGTAGTGGTAGCGAGACAACACCGTGGTGATCTCGTCGAATCCACTGGTCATGAAGTCGGCATACTGGAACTCGGCGACGGGCCTAAGCCCTTCCATGGCCGAGCCCACCGCCATCCCGACGATCGTTTCCTCGGCGATGGGGGTGTCCATCACCCGTTCGGGTCCGAACTTCTCGATGAAGCCTTCCGTGACCTTGAACGCTCCGCCGTAGCCGCCGATGTCCTCCCCGAGCATGTAGACGCGTTCGTCCCGCTCCATCTCCTCCCACAGTGCTTCGGCGATGGCGATGAGGTACGTGGCCTGGCCGTCCTCGCCTCGCTTGCCGCGCGGTTCCGCGCCATGTCCGGCGGCGGCGACCTCCAGCTTCTGATCGGCCGTCACGGAGACTCGGTTCCGCCGCCGCGCCCGGGCTCGCGCGTCCAGTAGCCATCTTCGGTCCAGTTTCCCAGGAACGCGTCGCCCGGCTCAGGGAACGGCGACGCCAGCGCGTAGGAGTGGGCCGCCTCGAAGTCCGCGGCGATCCGTTCGGACATGGCGTCGATATCATCCTTCGTGACGATTCCCCAGGAGAGCAGCTCCTCCCGGAAGTTCTTCACGGGGTCGTGCAGCGTCATGTACTCCTCGAGGAGTTCGGGTGCCATGTACTTGGCCGGGTCGTGGCCCGCATGACCGCGCCAGCGAAGGCTCACCGATTCGATGAGGCTCGGTCCACCGCCGCTCCGGGCGCGCTCGGCTGCCTCCTGCACCGCTTCGAACACTTCGAGGACCTCTCCGCCGTCAACACGAACGCCGGGCATCCCATAAGCCGCGGCCTTCTCTGCGATGGTCGCCGTGTGGAACTCGACCGGGTTCGGCGCGGAGTAGGCGAACTGGTTATTGTTCACGACCCACACCACCGGCAGCTGGAACACCGCCGACATGTTGAGCGCTTCGTGCCACCGTCCGTTCGATGTGGAGCCGTCACCGCAGATGGCCAGGGCGATCCGGTCATCACCCGCCCGCTTGTAGGCGAGCGCCGCGCCGCAGGCAACCGGGTAGGCGATCGGGAGGTGGGACATGACGGCGAACGTGCGGTTCCCGTACCAGTCGCCGATGTGGCTGTTGCCGTCGCGGCCGCGAAGGTAGCCGTCGATCCGACCCCAGTACTGCGCCATCACGCGGTTGAGGTCCAGGCCCTTGGTCAGCTGCGCCGAGAGATCGCGATGTGTGGGGAACAGGGAGTCGTCGGCTCGGAGCGCCGACGCGGCGCCCACATGGGTCCCTTCCTGCCCGCGGCCCGAGTAGAAGGCGCCGGGCAGCCGGCCCTGGCGGTACAGCGCTTCCATCCGTTCGTCGAAATAGCGGCAGAGCATGAGCATGCCGAGCATGTCCTTGAGCCGCTCATCCGGCAGGGGCCGGCTTTGCTGAGTCATGGCGGGGTCGATGTCGGTGGCCACGGCGGCTCCTCTAGGCGGAATGGAGTGGTTTCCCGGCCAGGGCGAGCATGGCTTCGCCGAGACCCTCGGACAGGGACGGGTGCGGGTGAATCATCGCGGCGACCTCGGCGGGAGAGGCTTCCCACGAGGTGATGAGCATCCCCTCGGCGATGAGGTCGGTGACGTGCGGGCCGATCATGTGCACACCTAGGACAGGACCCCCATCCTTGCCGGCGACCACCTTCACGAACCCGGTCTCCCCGACGATGTTGGCCTTGCCGATGGAGCGGAAGTCGAGCTTCTCGGTGACGATCTCGTGGCCGCGCTCGAGTGCCTGGGCCTGCGTGAGACCCACGCTCGCCATCTCGGGGGTGCAGTAGGTCACCTTCGGGATGTTCGCGTAGTCGATGCTGGGCACGTTGATCCCACAGATGCGTTCGGCTACCGCCATCCCCTCGGTGAAGGCCACGTGGGCAAGCTGCAGCGGGGTCGCGGCCACATCGCCCACGGCCCACACATGAGGTGCGGTGGTTCGAAGCTGGTCGTCCACGTTCACGAACCCTCGCTCATGGAGAGACACGCCCGCCGCCTCAAGATCCAGGCCCTCGGTGACGGGCCCCCGTCCGATGGCCACGAGGCAGATATCGGCGGTCACGGCCTTCTCCGCGCCGCCGCTTTCATAGATGACCTCGACCGCATCGGCTGTCTCCTTGATGCTCTTCACGGAAGCGCCTGCGGCAGAGGCGATCCCGCGCTTACGGAATGCCTTGGCGATCTCCTTGGAGACCTCCTCGTCCTCGAGCGGGGCCAGCCGGGGGAGGGCTTCCACGACGGTGACCTCGGCACCGAACGATCGATAGAGCGAGGCGAACTCCAACCCAACCGCCCCCGCGCCGATGATCACGGCGGAGGAGGGGATCCGGTCGAACCACAGCGCCTGGTCGGAGGTGATCACCCGATCGGTGATCTCGGCGCCCGGCAGCAGACGCGGCCGCGAGCCGGTGGCGATGACGACGTCGACGGCTGCGTGGGTCACGCCGGCGACCTCGACCGCCGGGCCCGGGCGGAGCCTCGCCACGCCGGCGAGCACGTCGATCCCGCGGTGGGACACCAGGTCGGTGAGGCCCCCGACCAGCTTGTCCACGATCTTCTGCTCGAAGGCCTTCACGCCGGACCAGTCGGGTTCTCCGGAAGCCTTGATGCCCCATTCGTCGGAGCGGTTGACGGTGTCCATGACCGAGGCCGACTGGAGGAGGGCTTTCGCCGGGATGCATCCCCGGAGCAGGCAGGTGCCCCCGAGGCGGTCGTCGCGTTCGACCAGCGCCACGCGCTTGCCGAGTTGCGTGGCTCGCAGGGCGGCGGAGTACCCGCCCGTCCCCGCGCCGATCACCACTACGTCATAGCCATCGCTCATTCCGGAAGGTAAGTCTACCCACGTTCTCCATAACGTCTGCCACGTTGGTCCGCGCCGTTTCGTAGGCTCCGGTCATGGACGAACCTCAGGATCCCGCAGAACTCCGGCACACCCCGCTCGAGGCCGAGCACGAACGGCTGGGCGCCAAACTCGGACCTTTCGCGGGCTGGAATATGCCTATCGAATACGAGGGGGCGCTGGCCGAGCACAAGGCGGTCCGGGAGCGGGTGGGCCTCTTCGATCTAACCCATCTGGGCAAGGTCGAGGTCAGGGGTCCGGGTGCGATCGGCCTCCTCCAACACATGGTGACCAACGATCTCCGCAAGGCCGCGGAGGGCGAAGCCCTGTACAACCTGGTGCTCAATGACGGGGGCGGGGTCATCGAGGACCTCATCGTCTATCGGATCGGGCCTGAACGTTTCTTCGTGGTTCCCAATGCGTCGAACGCGCCGCGGGTGCTGCGGATGCTCGAGGAGGAGACGGCCACGGACAGGGTCCACCTGATCTACCACCAGGATTGGTGCTTCCTGGCGGTGCAAGGTCCGGAGTCAGTCCACGTCGTGACCACCTTGTTCCCCGATGCGGGCGCACTCGGCTTCATGCAATGCCTCGAAACCGAATACCGCCGGCGGCCGATGATCGTGACGCGATCGGGGTACACGGGCGAGGTCGGGTTCGAATTGTTCACCTACGAGGATGTAGCGCTCCCGCTCTGGAACCAACTCACCTCCGCCATGGATCCCTACGGCGGCATGGCCTGCGGGTTGGCGGCCCGCGACGTCCTTCGGCTGGAGATGGGATATCCGCTCTACGGCCAGGATCTCTTCGAGTCGGGGACCGCCCTAGAGGCGGGCCTTGGATGGGCGGTGTCGTTCGACAAGGGAGAGTTCCGGGGCCGCGAGGCGCTACTGGAGCAGAAGGCAGCCGGACTCCCGAGCCGCCTGCGAGGACTCAAGATGGAGGAGCGCCGTCATATCCCTCGCGCCCACTATCCCGTGTTCTCGGCGGATCGCGTGATCGGCGAGGTGACGAGCGGCACCTTCTCTCCGATGCTGCAAAGCGGGATCGGACTGGCGTACATCTGGCCGCCGGAAGCGGCCGCTCTGGGCGATGTGGTCGAGGTCGATATCCGGGGGCGACGCGGCCGTGCAACGGTGGTCGATCCGCCGTTCGTCGATCGGAGCCCCCGCTAGGAAGGACCGGGGATCCTGCCGGTGGCCGCTGCGACCAGTTGCGGGACCGTGGTCCCACCGAACGCCGTGTGGCGCACGAGGTGGTCCAGCTGCGAGCCCACTCCCGCCGACGCCCGCAGGACCGCGACCACCACGTAGAGCCCCGACCCGGGGATCCCCACCTCGCCCGCCGGTCCGAACCCGGGCGCCGCCACGAACGCCGCCCATCTGGTGCGTGTGCCCGTGCCCGTGCTATCGCAGCGCCCGTCCGCGCTGGCAACGTAGTCGCCGGGTGAGGGCCCCCGACCGCCGTCAAGACCTGGGCGGTGGTTCGCGAAGACCCGCTGGTGGAGGGCCCTGCAGGTACGACCGCCGGTAAGCCGGTCGAGCAGCGGGCCGGTCGCGGCCAGGTAGTAATAGTCCGACGGGACGCCGACCTTCGTGGCATCGACCCAGGTGGCCGCCATGCCCTCCACGGACCCGTCCATCCGATCCCACGCATGCGGGCGCGGGGACGCGAAGAATCCCCCCCGGATCCCGTCGACCGAGGGAGCAGGCACCGTTCGCCAGTTCCGAGGGACCAGGGCGGAGACCGGTCCACTCACGACCTCCGTATAGGGAGAGGGCTCAGCGTGGGGGGAGGCAGGCGGGCTGGCGACCGGCGCCAGAGCGTGAACCGGCGTGCAAGCGACACCGATGAACGTGAAGATGACCGCCACCGTGGAGATGCGCATCCACATGAGGATAGCCCCGACTTGGACCGCCCGCGAGCCGGCCTCAGGCGGCGTCGACGGGCGGGCTCGCCAGATGTGTTCCGGCGTGGTTCGGGATGCAGAACGAGACCCGCGTGCCGCCGCCAGGGATGGGGTCGGACCACAGGATCCCCCCGTGTTCCACGACCAGCTGTCTAGCCAGATGGAGCCCGACCCCCACGCCCGCCTTCTCCTTGCGCAGGGTGGCCTCGCCGGTGGAGAACGGCTGATCGAACGATCGGGTCGCTACATCGCGGTTCATCCCGTCGCCGCGGTCTACCACCTGCACCATCGCGCCCTCATCGAGGTTGCGAGCGTGGAGTTCCACCGGGCGGTCGGGTGGTGAGTATCGGCAGGCATTGTCCAGCAACTCCCTCACCACAGCTCCGATCCGGGCGCCATCGGCCACGGCTTCGAGCGTCGGCGGGATGTGCGACTCGATCGTGATCGCGGGGTACTGACGTGCGACATCGTCCACCGCATGTCTGGCGAGAGGGGCCAGGTCTGTTCGCTGCAGGTTCAGCGCGAACGTGCCCCGTTCGAGTTCGGCGATGGTGATGATCTCATCGACCATCGTCATCAACTTATCCAGGGAGGCCTGAAGCTGGAGCAAGAACTCATCCCGTTCCTCGTCGGGGACGGTTGGGTTGCGCAGGACGTAGGCGATACCCTTGGCCACCGTGACCGGCGTGCGGAGTTCGTGGGAGATGTTGGCAAGGAAGTCGGCTTTGGCCGCCGTGCCCTGTTCCATCTTCTCCCGTATCTCGGCGACCTCGTCCTCGAGTTGCCGGCTCCGGCGGATGAGCTCTCCGAGTCCGCCACCAACCGTGGTGGCGACCGTGCTGGACAGGGCGCGGCCGCCGTCGATCACCGTACGGATGGCCTGGATCGCTTCGTCGGGCCCGTCCGCCTTCGCGACGAACCCCGCAACCCCAGTCGCCAGGATCTCCGCGATCTTGTCCAGATCCTGCAGGTTGGTCCAGCCCACCACGCGTGAGAGATGCGACGAGGCTCTCAGCCGTTTGACCAGTTCGGCGCCGCCCAGCCCCTCCAGCGTGAATTCGGTGACCACCACGGCCGGTTGGGTGCGCGCAGCCAGTTCGACCAGCCTAAAGGGGTCGGTCGTGACTTCGACCGCCAGGTCCGGCGCCTTGCGAAGCAGTTCGTACTGCAGCTGGGCCAGACCCTCGGCCGAATCGCAGAGGAGGATGGATGTAGACATGTCTGTCAGGGATATCGGCCTCAGTGGGTGGAGGTTGAGTCCGGAGCCCGCGAAGGTCGGCTAGTGGACTATGCCCGTACGGATGGCGATGGCCACGGCCTGCGCTCGATCGTTGGCTCCGAGCTTCTCGAAGATCCGCTCCAAGTGGGTCTTCACCGTGTGAGGTGAGATGCCGAGTGCGCTGGCGACCAGTTTCGTCGTGGAGCCGTCCGCGACCTTCTGGAGGATCTCTCGCTCCCTCTTGGACAGCGGCGTGGTGCTGGGCCCACCGCCTCCGCCGCTCCCTCCCGCTCCGCCTTCGGCCATCCGGACCTCTTCGATGAACGTCTTCGTGAGCTGCGGATGGATCACCGCGTTGCCTTCGACCGCGTTCTTCGCCGCGTCCACGAGGGCATCGGCGGAGGCGTCTTTCAGCAGGTAGCCGCTGACGCCGGCTTTGATGGCATCGCTGATGGCGCCGCGCGATTCGTCAACCGTGATGAGGATGACCTTCGTCTCGGGCGAAGCTTGTCGGATGCGGCGGGTGGCCTCGATCCCGTCCATCCCCGGCATGCGAACGTCCATGAAGACGACATCCGGGGAGAGTTCGCGGGCCCGATCGACAGCTTCCTGCCCACTGGCCGCCTCGCCCACCACAACCACGACGTCGTCGGAAAGCTCCAGGGCCGTGCGCAATCCTTCCCGGGTCACCGGGTGGTCATCCACGATCAGCGCTCGGATGGGGGAGGGCATCGGGTCCTTTTGCGTCCAGGGAAGTAGGCTGAACGAAGTAAGGATAAGGCGAACTTCGCAGGAAGGCCGGTATGAGCGAGCAAGAATCCGCGATCGAGACCGAGGACGACACACGCAGCGCTGCGGCGGATCAGGGCGCGCCGGAGGGCTCGGGAGCCCTTCACGACGAAGTGATCGAGGCCCTGAAGAAGGTGTACGACCCCGAGTTGGGGATCAATGTGGTCGACCTGGGCCTGGTGTACAGCGTGGAACTCACCGAGTCCGGTGACGTGGACATCACCTACAGCCTGACCACGATGGGCTGCCCGATCGGTCCGATGATCGAAGACCAGATGCGGATGTTCGTGCAGGCCGTGGACGGTGTCGGGGAGGTCCGCCCTGAGATGGTCCTGCGCCCCGCGTGGAGTCCGGAGATGATGTCCGACGAGGCGAAGGCTGCGCTCGGCGTCTTCTGACCGGCTCGTGGCAACGGCGAACCTTGACGTTGCAGGTGCAAATCCGATACAACACGTCCCACCACATCCGGATCTTCGAGGGAGTTGGGGATGGTCCGTACGCGATGCCGAGGACTGGTCGGGGCGATGATTCCCTCGCGCCTGTGCTGTAGGCGCCCGGTGCGCCCCGCCGGGGCGCCCGCGTTCGCGTAGGCCTAAGGCTTCTCGATCCATACACCGGGGCCGCGCGAGCGGCCCCATCTCTGTTTCCGGGGGCGATGCGCCCCACGACCCCAAGGAGTCACCCGATGAGTGAGTATGCGAACCCCGACGTTCTGGTCAGCACCGACTGGCTGGAGGAGCATGCTGGCGACGCGAACGTGCGCGTCATCGAAGTCGACGAGGACACGACGGCCTATGGCAAGGGCCACGTCGCAGGCGCCCTCAAGTGGAACTGGAGCACCGACCTCCACACGTCGGTCGGACGGGACTTCCAGGACCGGGCGGGCTTCAGCCGCCTCTTGTCCGAGGCAGGCGTCGGCAAGGACACCACGGTCGTGCTGTACGGCGGCAACAACAACTGGTTCGCCGCATATGCATATTGGCTGCTCAAGCTTCGCGGGTACGACAACGTGAAGCTCGTCAACGGAGGGCGCAAGAAGTGGGAGCTGGAAAGCCGGGAGCTCACCCAGGACGTCCCCACGTACGCGGCAACCGGGTTCTCGATCACGGGGGCCGAACGTCCCGAGATCCGGGCGCTCCGTGACGAGGTGATCGGGAAGCTGGGCGATAGCACCGGGTTCGTCGATGTCCGATCTCCCGAGGAGTATCGCGGCGAGAAGCTCGCCCCAGATCACCTCCCGCAGGAGCAGTCGCAGGTCCCGGGCCACATCGCCGGAGCAGCGAACATCCCCTGGGTTCAGGCGGCAAACGACGACGGCACCTTCAAGTCGGCGGACGAGTTGCGGGCGCTCTACGAAGGAGCGGGCATCACGGCAGACCGGGAAGTCATCGCGTACTGCCGTATCGGTGAGCGTTCCAGCCACACGTGGTTCGCCCTCCAGGAGCTCCTCGGTTACGGGAACGTCAAGAACTACGACGGCTCCTGGACGGAGTACGGCAGCCTGGTCGGTGCGCCCGTCGAGATGGGCTGACGGGGCGGATCCGTCGGGAAGGGGCAGCGGGCAGCTCCCGTCCCGACGCTGAGGCCCGGGCCGAAAGGCCCG